>NZ_CDBZ01000035.1:9493-37026 GCF_000819985.1 Aeromonas media
TGTTTTTGCATCGGCCCCGGGGTGTCGCTCACGCTGATGAGCTCGGTTTTTCTCTCTTGTGTGCCGACTGTAAGGCCTCCCTCCGGGGCCACGCTTGCCATTGAACGTCAGCCACTTTTCATTTGATGACAGCGCCGGCGGAGGATGGCAAAGGACGCCCAAAGCGGTGTCAGACAACCCCGATTACGGGCCTGTTTGCCTGTCTGGCGGGATGGGCAGGATGCGTGGGGGAAGAGTCAGGACGAAGGGGAGACGGGTGTCAGACATAAAAACGGCGGGGAAAGGCCAGGCCCCCTCCCCACCGAAAGCCAGACGATCAGCGCGCGATGGCGCAGCCGGTGGCGGCCTGCAACTGCGCGAACTCGATGCCGGGGGCCAGCTCCACCAGGCGAAGGCCGGTGGGGGTCACGTCCAGCACGGCGAGATCGCTGATGATGCGATCCACCACGCCGACCCCGGTCAGCGGCAGGGAGCACCACTCCAGTATCTTGTGCTCTCCGTTCTTGGCGCAGTGCTCCATCAGCACCACCACCCGCTTGACCCCGGCCACCAGATCCATGGCGCCCCCCATGCCCTTGACCATCTTGCCCGGGATCATCCAGTTCGCGAGATCCCCGCGCTCGGAGACCTGCATGGCCCCGAGCAGGGCCAGGTTGATGTGGCCGCCGCGGATCATGGCAAAACTCTCGGCGCTGTCGAAGAAGCTGCTGCCGGGCAATGTGGTGATGGTCTGCTTGCCGGCGTTGATGAGATCGGGATCGAGCTCCTCTTCGCCGGGGAAGGGGCCGATGCCGAGCAGGCCGTTCTCGCTCTGCAGCCACACCTCCATGCCGTCCGGGATGTAGTTGGCCACCAGGGTCGGCAGGCCGATCCCCAGGTTGACGTAGAAGCCGTCCTGCAGCTCCTTTGCGGCGCGCTGCGCCATCTCTTCACGAGTCCAGGCCATCGTTAACAACTCCTCTGTGCGCAATGTTGTAAAACGAACGCTGCTGGCAGCACTTGCGCGCAACACGGCGCCATCTCTTCACGGGTCCAGGCCATCGTCAGCTCCTCACTGTCCGCACTTCGATACGCTTCTCGGGATGGGGGTTCAGCACCAGCCGCTGCACATAGATGCCGGGCAGGTGGATCTCGTCGGGGTCCAGCTCGCCGACCTCGACTATCTCCTCCACCTCGGCCACGCAGATCCGTCCCGCCTTGGCGCAGAGCGGGTTGAAGTTGCGTGCGGTCTTGTTGAACATCAGGTTGCCCGCCCGATCCGCTCTGGCCCCCTTGATGAGGGCCAGGTCCGCCGTCAGGGCGTGCTCCATCACATACCACTCGCCGTCGAACTGGCGGGTCTCCTTGCCTTCCGCAATCAGGGTGCCGTAACCGGTGCGGGTGAAGAAGGCGGGGATGCCGGCGCCGCCGGCCCGCAGCTTCTCCGCCAGCGTCCCCTGGGGGGTGAACTCCAGCTCAAGCTCCCCCGCGAGGTACTGGCGCTCGAATTCCTTGTTGCCCCCCACGTAGGAGGAGATCATCTTCCTGATCTGGCGGCTATGGAGCAGCGGCCCGAGGCCGAACTCATCCACCCCGCAATTGTTGCTGATGATGGTGAAGCCGCGCTTGCCGCTCTGGCGCAGCGCCTCGATAAGCTGTTCGGGAATGCCGCACAGGCCGAAGCCCCCCGAGGCGATGGTGATGTCGTCCTGCACCAGATCGCCAAGGGCGGCCTGGGCGCTGGGATAAACCTTGTTCATAAATACCTCTCTGCTCTCTGGCTAGTCCGTTGGCCACGGGGGCGTTTGCTCTTCTTCAATGACGGGGCGTCTTGATTGGACCTGTCTCCCCGCCCCTCCCAGCCCCCTGTGAGAGGAGGACCAGGGTCGGGGTTTCTCCGTACGTTATGGCTTGATGCCCCAATGCATCAGGGTCAGCACCAGGGCGACCAGGAAGGCGGTCTCCCCCACCATCAGCAGGATGGGCTTGATGCCGACGGCCGCCAGCTCTTTCAGCTGGGTTTTCATGCCGATGGCGGCGATGGCGATCACCAGGCACCAGCGCGACAGCTCGTTGACCCCTCCCTGAACCATGGCGGGCACCAGGCCTGTGCTGTTGATGCAGGCCAGCACCAGGAAGCCGACGGCGAACAGCGGCAGCAGGGGCGGACGCTTGCCGGAGGCAGGATCCGCCCCCTGCCTGCGGGTGATCATGGCGGCGACGACGATCACCGGCAGCAGCATGGCGACCCGCATCAGCTTGACCACGGTGGCCACATCCCCGGTCTCGGTGGACATGCTGTAGCCGGCTCCCACCACCTGGGCAACGTCGTGGATGGTGGCGCCGAGGAAGACCCCGGCCTCCACCGGTGTCAGCTCGAAATAGCGGGCGATCATGGGGTAGAGGATCATCGCCAGGGTCGAGAGCACCGAGACCCCGATCACGGTGAACAGGGTGGCTCGCTCCTTCTGGGGATGGCTCGGCAGGGAGGCGGCCAGGGCCAGGGCGGCGGAGGCGCCACAGATGGCGGTAGCCCCGCCGGTCAGCATGCCAAACAGGCGCTGGAAGCCCATCGCCTTGGCGGCGACCACCGACAGGCCTATGGTGACCACCACCAGGGTGACCACCAGCAACACCGGCATCCAGCCCAGCTCGGCGATCTGGCCCAGGGTGATGCGCATGCCGAGCAGGGCGACCCCGATGCGTAGCACGCTGCGCGCGGTGAATTCGATGCCGGCCTTGCAGGTCCCCTCGGCGCTGAGGAAGTTCAACCCCATGCCGAGCAGCAGGGCGAACAGCAGCACGGGAGCCCCGTAGTGTTCGGACAGGAAGGTGGCGGCGGCCGCCACCGTGATGCTGACCGCCATGCCGGGGGCCAGCTCGCGTACCCGCGAGAAACGGGCAGTGGCGGTGGGGTTCAACGCGTGCATGAAGCGGCGTCCTCTTGTGGAATGACGATATGGAGCTGGTCACCCGCCCGCTCGACCGGGTAACAGTTGACTCTGAGCTGGGTGGAGCCCAGCAGATAGCCGGTGTTCAGGTTGAAGCGCAGGCCGTGGGCACAGCACTGGATCACCTCCCCCTCCAGCCGGCCGCCGCACAGGGACGCCCCCTGATGGGGACAGCCGTCATCGATGGCGTGGAAACGGCCATCGACGTTGAACAGCACCAGGCTCTTGCCCTCAGCCTCGATGAGGATCCGCTTGCCCGGCGCAGGCACCCGTTCGGCAGGCACCGCAATCCGTGTCGCCGACGTCCGGGCCGCCGCCGCGACGGCCTGGCGCAGGCTGGCGAGCAGGCGCTCCACCGGCTGGGCTCCGGAGAGGACCCGTCCTCCCAGCACGAAGCTCGGAACCCCCTGGCTGGCGGCCCCCTCGGCGGTGCCAAGGAAGGGGGTACCATCCCCCTGCAGGCTGCTCACCAGCTCGGCGGACGAGAAACCGGCCGCCTCGGCCAGCCCCAGCAGGGTACTGCCATCCCCCAGTGCCATCCCCCAGATCCCCACCGTGCAGGAAGTGGCTGGCGAACAGGGACTCCAGCAACGCCTCGCACTGGGACGGGCTGCCGAGCTGGCAGGCCCGTTGCCACAGGCGGTGGGCATCGGCGGTGTTCGGCATGCGGGGGATCTTGCCAAAGTCCAGCTCTACGCCGACGCTGGCCGCCGCCTGTCGCACCTGGGCCTGACGCAGGCTCATCCCCTGCTCGCTGCCAAGGAGCCGCAGATAGAAATCGTGAAACGCCTCCCCCTGCACCGGCAGCGCGGGCAGCAGCTGCACCCCGCGCCAGCTCACGGCAACCTGCACCTCGGGCTGCGCCACCCGCAACTGGGCCAGCGCCTGATCCAGCTGACGCTTGCCGATGAGACACCAGGGACAGATGAAATCGAAATAGACCTCGATGCTGAGCGTCATGCCCTCACCTCGCTGCCCTGGGGGCCGGTGGTGACCAGGCGGGCGTCACCTTCGAGCCTGGCCACATCCTTGTGGTAGTGGCGCTTGCCGTAGAAGAAGACCACCGCCGCCGCGACACTGATGAGGGGCACCAGCTGGAAGGCGTTGTCCAGACCGATGTGGTCTGACACCTTGCCGGTGATGAAGGGACCGGGCGCGAGGCCAAGCAGGTTGTTGGCCAGCGTCAGGGTCGCGAAGGCGGTGCCGTGGATGCTGGCGTGGGTCAGGTTCGCCACCATGGCACCGGCGGGGCCGGAGGTGCCGGTGGCGATGAACATTCCCAGACCGATCAGCAGCAGCTGGGGCAACCCGGCCGGCAGGGCAAACGCCAGGGAGAGCAGGGCACAGCTGCCGAGGCAGTAGGCGATGGCGAGGCTTATCTTGCGATCCGGCCGGTTGCGGCACAGCCGATCGCTCAGCATGCCGCAGAGGATCATGCCGGCCCCGCTGCACAGCACTATGATGGCGGCCATGAGCCCCGCCTTGTCCGTGTCCAGTCCGTAGTAACGGTTGAAATAGCTCGGCATCCAGACGATGACGGTGCCACCGACGAACAGTTGCAGACCACTGCCCACATAGGCCGAGATCACCGAGCGGCTGGAGTAGAGGCTACGCAGCGGGCTGCGACCCGCCTCCGTGTTCCCCCGTGCCGCCCGGCTGGTCTGGGAGATCCGCGCCTCCTTGACGATGAGGGGATAGAGGGCCGCCAGCACCAGACCGAACAGCGCCATGCCGGCGAAGGCCCAGCGCCAGCCGAGGAAATGCGCCAGCACGCCCCCGGTGGCCATGCCGAGCACGGAGCCGAACATGCCGCCGGAGATGAAGGCGCCGGAGAGGGTGGCCCGCATCTCCCGCGGGAACACCGAGACCACCACGGCGATGCCGACGCTGCCGTAGGCGGCCTCCCCCACCCCCACCAGGAAGCGGGCGATGAACATCTGCTCATAGTCCTGAGCCAGGGCGCAGCCCAGGGTCGCCAGGCTCCAGAGCGCGGCCATCAGCGCCAGGCTCTTGACCCGGCCGAACCTGTCGGCGAGCAGGGAGAGCGGAAAGGTCAAGAGGCCGACCATCAGCGCCACTATGCCACTGAGCAGCCCCAGCTGGGTGTCGGAGAGTGCCCACTCCCCCTTGAGCATGGGGAAGACGGCGTTGAGCACCTGGCGCGACATGTAATCTGAGATGAGCAGACCGAAGGTCAGCGCAAACACTATCCAGGCATAACGACGGGGCACGGCAACCTTGCCGGCCTGGGGGTCGTCATCGATATGATACGTAGCCATACAATCCCTCGTGCTACTTCAAGTTGGGCAGGATCCCGGTCAGGGCACCGGTGGCCGGAGCCACCGGGCACCCACTACTGATGCATCGCTCAGTTTTGCTGGGTGCTGCATAGTGCAAGGGCTGCCGCCCTTTGGCAAACAGAGTTGACGGGTCGCGGTGCGGGTTTTTCATACCGCGACCCATCTGGCTCAGCGCTGCGGCACACCGAGCTGGCCAGGGACGCGGTTCGGCGCCATGCCATTGGCCAGCAGGGTCTCCTCGATGCTGTCGTACTGCACGCCGATGCGGTAGATGGCGCGGGCCTCCTTGCCATTGGCCACCTCGCGCCCCAGCTCGTGGGCGACGCGCACGCACTGGCGGATCTGCTCCACCGAGCTCATGCGCTGACCGTGCTGGCCTATGATGGTGTCCTCGATGCCGCAGCGGGGGTGCAACCCCATGGCCATGGCCATCATGTTGAACGGCAGCACGTTTTTCAGCAGAGACTCGGCGGTGACGCAGGCACCGTCCGGCGCACGATGGACGAAGTTCATGAAGTTGAACGGGTTGGGGCCGTCGAAGCCGCCGCCGATGCCGATCCAGGTGAGGTTCAGCGGGCCCATGTAGACCCCCTTGCGCACCAGGCGCTCCAGGGTCTCGAGGGCGTGCATGCCGGTCAGCTGGAAGTGAGGCTGGATGCCGCTGGCCATCAGGCGCTTGAGGTGCTCCGCCACCCAGGCCGGGCCGGCCGGCACCGTCATCTCGCTGTAGGCGGCCTGGTAGGCCGGGTTCGCCAGCGACGTGCCTGCCAGGTACTCCGGATAGAGCAGCTCCATGATGTTCATCTGGGTGGTGTTGATGGCCACCGTGACCTGATCCGGTTTCGGGGTCAGCTCCGCCAGCATGTGGCGGGTGTCATCGGAGAGCCACTTGGCCGCCTCCCCCTCGCCTTCCGGGGCGAAGGAGATGGAGCCGCCGACCTGGATGATCATGTCCGGCACCGCCTTGCGTACCCCGGCGATCAGCTCGTTGAACTTGGACAGGCGCTTGGAGCCGGTACCGTCCAGCTCGCGCACGTGCAGGTGCAGCACGGTGGCACCGGCCTCGTAGCACTCCACCGCCTTCTGGACTTGCTCCTCCATGGTCACCGGGATGTCTTCCGGGAAGTCGCCCGGCGCCCACTCAGGGCCATAGGGGGCCACGGTGATGACCACCTTCTCCATGTTTTCCGGGTGCAGGGAATCGTCAAAAAATTGCATCTGTTTCTCTCCTTGAGGTGAAGCTGTGCCCGGACGATCCACTCGCCCGGGCATCGTTGATCAGAACCTGTCTATCAGAAGGGGGTGTCACCCATGATCCCGGCCCGCTCCATCTTGCGATGGCTGGGGGGGTAGTCCATGGCGGCATAATGCTGGGTGCTGCGATTGTCCCAGATGGCCACGCTGCCCGGCTGCCAGCGCCAGCGCACCTGATATTCCGGGATATAGGCCTGACTGATGAGGTAACGCAGCAGATCGCTGCCTCCCATGCTGTAGTCCTGGCCGACCCGCACGTGGGCCGGTGTGTGGTAGTTGGTGAAATGGGTCGCGAAGGCGTTGACGAACAGGATCTTCTCGTCTGTCTCCGGGTGGGTGCGCACCACGGGGTGCTCCGCATCCGGAAACTGCGCCTTCAAGGCGAGCCGCTTCGGGGTGGGCATGGCCGCCCCGAAGCTCGCCTCTATGCTGTGACGGGCGCGCAGACCGGCGATCTTCTGCTTGATCTCGTCAGGCAGCTGCTTGTAGGCCACCACCATGTTGGCCCAGAGGGTGTCGCCCCCCACGGGTGGGCACTCCACGCAGCGCAGCACGCACCCCATGGGGGGTTGGGCACGCCAGGTGGCATCGGTGTGCCAGGCATTCTCGTAGCGATCACTCGGCACATCCGGCGACTTGTAGATACGCACCAGGCCGGGGTTGTCCGGATCGCTGCCCGCCACCGGGTGATCCTCCAGCTCGCCGAAGCGGCGGGCGAAGGCCACGTGATCGGCCCGGCTGATCTCCTGCTGACGCAAAAACAGCACTCTGTGCCTGAGCAGGAGGGTGCGGAGCTCGGCGAACAGCCCTTCATCATGAACGGCGTCCGCCAGGCGCACGCCGCTCAGTTCGGCGCCGATATGGCAGGTCAGTTGTTCTACACGCATGTCTCTCTCCCTGAATGACAAGTCTATGCTGTCAGGCGCCGCCCTTGAGTGCGGACTGGCCTGAGATCCGTGGCCTAGATGATGAAGACGGAAGAGCCCGTGGTCTGGCGCGACTCCAGATCCCGGTGGGCCTGCGCTGCGTCCTGCAGCTCGTACTTCTGGTTGATTTCGATCTTGATCCGGCCGCTGGCCACGTGATCGAACAGCTCGCCGGCCAGCGCCTCCTTCTCGGCCGGGTCGGCGATGTAGTCGGCGAGCGCAGGACGGGTCAGGTAGAGGGAGCCCTTCATGGCCAGCAACTGGGGGTTGAAGCCGTCGATGGGGCCGGAGGCGGTGCCGACGCAGACCATCAGGCCGCGGCGCTTGAGGGAATCGAGCGACCCGATGAAGGTGCTCTTGCCGACGCTGTCAAACACCACGTCGACCCCGGCGCCACCAGTCAGGGCACGCACCCGGGTGGCCACGTCTTCACGGCTGTAGTCGATGGTGAAGTCGCAGCCGTGGGCACGGGCCAGCTCGGCCTTGGCGTCGCTCGACACGGTGCCTATCACCGTCAGCCCCAGCAGCTTGGCCCACTGGGCGACGATGAGGCCAACCCCGCCCGCCGCCGCGTGCAGCAAGATGCTGTCACCGGGCTTGAAGGCGTGGATGCGGCGCATCAGGTAGGCGGAGGTGAGACCGCGCATGGTCATGGCGGCAGCGGTCTCGAACGCTATGCTATCCGGCAACTTGATGAGCGGGGCGGCCGGGATCAGGCGCTGGGTGGCGTAGGCGCCAAGGGTATTGATGAAGCCGGTGTAGGTGACGCGATCCCCGACGGCGACGTTGGTCACCCCCTCGCCCAGCGCTTCCACGACACCGGCCGCCTCGACGCCGAGGCCGTTTGGCATGGGGATGGGGTAGGTGCCGTTGCGAAAATAGGTGTCGGCATAGTTCAGACCGACCGCCGCGTGGCGCAGGCGCACCTGGCCTGGCCCGGGCTCGCCAACACTGACCTCTTCATAACGCAGGACCTCGGGCCCCCCGGTTTCATAAAAGCGAATGGCGTTGGCCATGGCTGTTCTCCAGATTCATTCATGGGTGAAAACATCGTCCAGAGTGAATCTAGGGGTTTACGTAAACGTCCGCTTTGCATCGGGCGACAGCCACTTTTCATCTCATGACACCCCCCTTCGAATTCGTTGCCCCCCCTCGTGGAAGACGACAGAATCGGTCCTGCTCCCCATGGCGGCGTCATGCCATTGACCCGGCGCACCTGGGGCATCAAGAGCTATCCAATTGAATGGCAAGTAGTTATCAAAAGAGGGGCCGCCTGTACCCGCAGATTGACGGGCCTTGGACCTAAGCATAATTGACGTTAACGTCAACGTAGTGTGAGATGGTTCTATTCACAGCGAAACATGAGCAGCATGAAAGGAGTCACTATGTCTAACTTGTCCCCCTCGGCCGGGGCGCGTTTTCGCACCGCGCTGGCCAATGAGAAACCCCTGCAGATCGTTGGCACCATCAACGCCTATATGGCGCTGATGGCCGAACGCAGCGGCTTCAAGGCCCTCTACCTCTCCGGCGCCGGGGTGGCCAACGCCTCTTATGGCCTGCCGGATCTGGGCATGACCTCCATGAACGACGTGCTCATCGATGCCGAGCGCATCACCGCTGCCACCGAGATCCCCCTGCTGGTGGACATCGACACCGGCTGGGGCGGCGCCTTCAACATCGCCCGTACCGTCCGCGCCTTCGAGCGCGGTGGGGTGGCCGCCGTCCACATGGAGGATCAGGTGGCCCAGAAACGCTGTGGCCACAGGCCGAACAAGGCGGTGGTCTCCATCGCCGAGATGGTGGACAGGATCAAGGCGGCGGTGGATGCCCGCCGAGATGAACACTTCGTCATCATGGCCCGCACCGACGCCCTGGCGGTGGAAGGGCTGGGCTCGGCGCTGGAGCGCGCCGCCGCCTATGTGGAAGCAGGCGCCGACATGATCTTCGCCGAGGCGGTCACCGAACTGGGCCAGTACGACCGCTTCAAGCAGGCAGCCGGGGTGCCGATCCTCGCCAACATGACCGAGTTCGGCAAGACCGAGCTGTTTGACAAGGAAGCGCTCGCCGCCCACGGCGTCGACATGGTGCTCTACCCCCTGAGCGCCACCCGCGCCGCCAACCAGGCCGCCCTCAACGTCTATCAGCAGTTGCGCCGCGATGGCCACCAGCGCGCCGTGGTCGACACCATGCAGACCCGGGAGTCCCTCTACGACTTCCTCGGCTACCACCACTACGAGCAGACCCTGGACAGGCTGTTTACCCAGGACCTGTCTACCAAGGAATAACACGGCGACCGGCCGTCTCATGCTGGCGGCCGGCGCTTCAACGGACTGAATGAGGAAACATGTGATGAGCGCCATTCCCGAAACCACCGGCTTCAAGCCGAAGAAATCCGTCGCCCTCTCCGGCACCGCCGCCGGCAATACCGCCCTGTGTACCGTGGGCCTCTCCGGCAACGACCTGCACTACCGTGGCTACGACATCCTGGATGTGGCCACCAGCTGCGAATTTGAAGAGATCGCCCACCTGCTGGTGCACGGCCATTTGCCCAATGTGGCCGAGCTGGCCGCCTACAAGGCCAAGCTCAAGGCTCTGCGCGGCCTGCCCACCGGGGTCAGGACCGCCCTGGAGCAGCTGCCCCCCTCCGCCCACCCCATGGACGTGATGCGCACCGCCGTCTCGGTACTGGGCTGCCTCTCGCCGGAGAAGGACGATCACAACCACCCGGGTGCCCGGGACATCGCCGACAAGCTGATGGCCTGCCTGGGGTCCGTCCTGCTCTACTGGTACCACTTCAGCCACAACGGCAAGCGCATCCATGTGGAGACCGACGACGACTCCATCGGCGGCCACTTCCTGCACCTGCTGCACGGCGAAAAGCCCCGTGACTCCTGGGTGCGCGCCATGCACACCTCCCTCATCCTCTATGCCGAGCACGAGTTCAACGCCTCCACCTTCACCGGCCGCGTCATCGCCGGCACCGGCTCCGACATGTTCTCCTGCATCACCGGCGCCATCGGTGCCCTGCGCGGGCCCAAGCACGGTGGCGCCAACGAGGTGGCCTTCGAGATCCAGAAACGCTACGAGAATCCGGACGAGGCCGAGGCAGACATCCGTGCCCGCATCGAGAAGAAAGAGGTGGTCATCGGTTTCGGCCACCCGGTCTACACCGTCTCCGATCCCCGCAACAAGGTGATCAAGGAAGTGGCCCGCGCGCTCAGCCTGGAGCAGCACAACACCAAGATGTTCGACATTGCCGAGCGGCTGGAGTCCACCATGTGGGAGGCCAAGAAGATGTTCCCGAACCTCGACTGGTTCAGCGCCGTCAGCTACCACATGATGGGGGTGCCCACCGCCATGTTCACCCCGCTGTTCGTCATCGCCCGCACCTCCGGCTGGTCCGCTCACGTCATCGAGCAACGCATCGACGGCAAGATCATCCGCCCGAGCGCCAACTACGTCGGCCCGGAAGACCTGGTGTTCGTGCCGCTCAAGGAGCGCAAGTGATGATCAACACTCAATACCGCAAGCCCCTGCCAGGCACGGTGCTTGACTACTTCGATGCCAGGGAGGCGGTGAACGCCATCACCCCCGGCGCCTGGGACAGGCTCTCCTACACCGCCCGCGTCCATGCCGAGAACCTGGTGCGTCGGTGCGATCCGGCCATCCTCGGCGAGTGCCTCGGCCAGATAGTCCATGGCAAGCGCGAGCGCGACTTCCCCTGGTTCCCGGCGCGCGTGGTGTGCCACGACATCCTGGGCCAGACCGCCCTGGTGGACCTGGCGGGCCTGCGCGACGCCATCGCCGATCAGGGGGGGGATCCCGCCCAGGTCAATCCCGTGGTGCCGGTGCAGCTCATCGTCGACCATTCGCTGGCCGTCGAATGCGGTGGCTTCGATCCGCAGGCGTTCGAGAAGAACCGCGCCATCGAGGATCGCCGCAACGAGGATCGCTTCCACTTCATCAACTGGACCAAGCAGGCGTTCAAGAACATCGAGGTGATCCCGCCGGGCAACGGCATCATGCACCAGATCAACCTGGAGAAGATGTCACCTGTCATTCACAACGACAGGGGCATCGCCTACCCGGACACCTGCGTCGGCACCGACAGCCACACCCCCCACGTGGATGCCCTCGGCGTCATAGCCGTCGGGGTCGGTGGGTTAGAGGCCGAGAACGTGATGCTGGGCCGCGCCTCCTGGATGCGGCTGCCGGAGATCGTCGGTGTGGAGCTGACCGGCAAGCCGCAACCCGGCATCACCGCCACGGATCTGGTGCTGTCGCTCACCGAGTTCCTGCGCCAGCAGAAGGTGGTCGGCGCCTATCTGGAGTTCCGTGGCGAGGGCGCCGCCGCCCTGACCCTCGGCGATCGCGCCACCATCTCCAACATGGCGCCGGAATATGGCGCCACCGCGGCCATGTTCTTCATCGACGGCCAGACCATCGACTACCTCAGACTCACCGGCCGTGACGACGAGCAGGTCAGGCTGGTGGAGACCTACGCCAAAGAGGCCGGCCTCTGGGCCGATGCCTTGGTGGATGCCCAATACGAGCGCGTACTGCACTTCGACTTGTCGACCGTGGTACGTACCCTGGCAGGCCCCTCCAACCCCCATCGCCGCCTGCCGGTGGCCGAGCTGGCCACGCGCGGCATCGCGGTGGATCTGGACCGCGCCCGCGCCCAGGAGGCGGACGGCCTGCTGCCGGATGGCGCCGTGATCATCGCCGCCATCACCAGCTGCACCAACACCAGCAACCCGCGCAACGTGATCGCCGCCGGCCTCCTGGCGCGCAACGCCAACAGGCTCGGCCTCACCCGCAAGCCCTGGGTCAAATCCTCCCTGGCCCCCGGCTCCAAGACAGTCGCGCTTTACCTCAAAGAGGCGGGGCTGGACGACGAGCTTGCCGCACTCGGCTTCGGCGTGGTGGCCTTCGCCTGCACCACCTGCAACGGCATGTCCGGCGCCCTGGATCCTGCCATCCAGCAGGAGATCATCGATCGCGACCTGTACGCCACCGCCGTGCTGTCGGGCAACCGCAACTTCGACGGCCGCATCCACCCCTATGCCAAGCAGGCATTCCTCGCCTCCCCGCCGCTGGTGGTGGCCTACGCCATCGCCGGCACCATCCGCTTCGACATCGAGAAGGACGTGCTGGGAGTGGTGGACGGCAAGGACGTTCGCCTCAAAGACATCTGGCCGTCGGACGAAGAGATCGACGCCGTGGTCAAGGCCTCGGTGAAGCCGGCCCAGTTCCGTCAGGTCTACATTCCCATGTTCACCCTCGAGGAAGAGAACGGCCCCAAGGTGGCGCCCCTGTACGACTGGCGCCCCCAAAGCACCTATATCCGCCGCCCGCCCTATTGGGAGGGTGCCTTGGCGGGTGAGCGCACCCTCAAGGGGATGCGGCCGCTGGCGCTGCTGCCGGACAACATCACCACAGACCACCTCTCCCCCTCCAATGCCATACTGCGCAGCAGCGCGGCGGGTGAGTACCTGGCGAAGATGGGCCTGCCGGAGGAGGACTTCAACTCCTACGCCACCCACCGCGGCGATCACCTGACCGCCCAGCGCGCCACCTTCGCCAACCCCCAGCTGGTCAACGAGATGGCGGTGGTGAACGGCGCGGTGAAGAAGGGATCCCTCGCCCGCGTCGAGCCGGAAGGTCGGGTGATGCGGATGTGGGAAGCCATCGAAACCTACATGGCGCGCAAGCAGCCGCTGATCATCGTCGCCGGCGCCGACTACGGTCAGGGCTCGTCCCGTGACTGGGCGGCCAAGGGGGTGCGGCTGGCCGGGGTGGAGGCCATCGCGGCGGAAGGTTTCGAGCGCATTCATCGCACCAACCTCATCGGCATGGGGGTGCTGCCGCTCGAGTTCAAGCCGGGCACCAGCCGCCTCACTCTTGGGCTAGACGGCACCGAGACCTACGATGTAGTGGGGGAGCGCCAGCCTCGCGCCGATCTCACTCTCGTTGTCCACCGTCGCAGCGGCGAGGTGATCGAAGTGCCCATGACCTGCCGCCTCGACACCGCCGAGGAGGTCTCGGTCTACGAGGCGGGCGGCGTGCTGCAACGCTTCGCCCAGGACTTCCTAGCGTCGACGGCGCAACAGGCGGCAAGCCAGGCCTAACGTCAAGACGGCAGCCCCCTGGCTGCCGTCTTCTATCCCGAACAAGCACGATCAGGACAACTTCTATGGCCCCACTCTCTTCGACTCACGCACCTCAAGTCAGAATCCCGGCCACCTATATTCGCGGCGGCACCAGCAAGGGCGTCTTCTTCCGCTTATCTGATCTGCCCGAGCGCTGCCAGGTGCCCGGCCCGGCCCGCGATGCGCTCTTCCTGCGGGTGATCGGCAGCCCCGACCCCTATTCGGCCCACATGGACGGCATGGGGGGCGCCACCTCCTCCACCAGCAAGTGCGTGATCCTCTCCAAGAGCAGCCAACCGGATCACGACGTGGACTATTTATACGGCCAGATAGCCATCGACAAGGCGTTCGTGGACTGGAGCGGCAACTGCGGCAACCTCTCCACCGCCGCGGGCGCCTTCGCCATCCACGCCGGGCTGGTGGATCCGGTCCGCATCCCCGACAACGGCACCTGCGTGGTGCGGATCTGGCAGGCCAACATTGGCAAGACCATCGTTGCCCATGTGCCGGTGACGAACCGTCAGGTTCAGGAGACAGGCGCGTTCGAGCTGGACGGGGTCACCTTCCCCGCCGCCGAAATCGTGCTGGAGTTTCTTGACCCCTCCGAGGATGGCGAGGACGGCGGCGCCCTCTTCCCCACCGGCAATCTGATCGATGAACTGGAGGTGCCGGGCATAGGCACATTAAAAGCCACCCTGATCAGCGCAGGTATCCCGACTGTGTTCGTCAACGCCGAAGATATTGGCTATGAAGGCACTGAGCTACGCGAGCAGATCAACGGCGACCCCGAGGCACTGGCCCGCTTCGAGCAGATCCGCATCGCCGGGGCCCTGCGCATGGGGCTAATCAAGACTGCAGAAGAGGCAGCGACCCGCCAGCACACGCCGAAAATTGCCTTCGTCGCGCCGGCGAAGGATTACCGCACCGCCAGCGGCAAGGAGGTGAAGGACGATGAGATCGATCTGCTGGTGCGGGCGCTCTCCATGGGCAAGCTGCATCACGCCATGATGGGCACCTGCGCCGTGGCCATCGGCGCCGCGGCGGCCATTCCCGGCACCCTCGTCAACCTGGCGGCCGGTGGCGGCGAGCGCGAGGCGGTGCGCTTCGGCCATCCCTCCGGCACCTTGCGGGTGGGGGCTGAGGCGCGGCAGATAGAGGGACAGTGGACGGTCACCAAGGCGGTGATGTCGCGCTCCGCCCGCATCCTGATGGAAGGCTGGGTGCGGGTGCCGGGGGATGCCTTCTAGCCCTTTCGCCACCGGCATGAAAGAGGCCCAAGCGATTGCCTGGGCCTCTTTGTGATGATGTTCACTTCAAGGAGTGATCTCCCCCTGGCCGCTGACGGGGCTGCTCCACCACTCATCCGCCTGTGGTTGCGGACGCGCCACGCACTCCACACGGCGCGGGATACTCTTCTTCGCATCGCCACCGATCAACCTCTTCACCTGGCCAGCCGGGCACTTGCCATCGTCCACATAGGCGACCTTCCCATAAGGGAGGATGCCCGGTGCAGGATCCTGACTCAGATAGGTGATGGGGGTCGGGGCAAGGACACTGCAACCCGACACCAGACCCACCAGCAACAGCGCCCCTGACAACACCACTCTCTTCCATATGACAACCATCTGCCACTCCCTGTCATGATCTGTTACATGCATCGGCACGCCTGCACCCATGCGCCCCTGACACCGGCAGTGTGCCAGCCATCCCCCCGGGCCGACAGCCATCCAGGGCGGCGCTGTGACGATTCCAGACACAGCAAGGACCGGCACAATCACAGGGCCCAGGCCTGGCTGACGGAGCACCTTCGCCCCCTTGTTCATGCGCAATACATCTTTGCTCTGGAATAGTAGGAGCCGACACAGTTGGGGGGCGCTTGAAATCAGCGCTCGTCATCCACACATTCAGTGCATACAATGCGTTAACGAAGCGGAATCTGCCGCCTCACCCCGGAAATCAAGAGGACATCAAGATGGATACCCGTTCTATCTACACTGGCACCCAGGGTGCCGTGCGCGACACCAACAAGGTGCTGCGCAATACCTATATGCTGCTCTCCCTCACTCTTGGCTTCTCTGCCGTGGTTGCCGGGGTCGCCACCGTCATGAACATGCCGCCCCTGCACTGGGCCATCTTCCTGGTCGGTGTCTACGGACTGATGTTCCTGACCGAGAAGAACCGTGACAACGGCATGGGGCTGGTGTTCACCTTCGCCCTGACCGGCCTGCTCGGCTACAGCCTGGGCCCCATCATCAACATGTACATGAACAATGGCGGCGGCGAGATAGTGATGACGGCCCTTGGCGGCACCGCGCTCACCTTCTTCGGTCTGTCGGCCTACGCCCTGACCACCAAGCGTGACCTCTCCTTCATCGGCGGCATGCTGTTTGTCGGTTTCTGGGTGCTGCTGGTGGCCATGGTCGCCAACATCTTCCTGCAGATGAGCGCCCTGAGCCTGGCCCTGTCCGCCATGTTCATGCTGTTCTCCTCCGGCGCCATCCTGCTGACCACCCAGCAGATAGTGCGCGGCGGCGAGACCAACTACATCTCCGCCACCGTGACCCTGTATGTCTCCATCTACAACATCTTCCTGAGTCTGCTGAGCCTGCTTGGCGGCAACCGCAACTAAGCGCTGTTTCTGATGAACAAAACCCCGCTACGGCGGGGTTTTTATTGTCCGCCTCCCCTGCTAGGGTGAAGGCGTCAGTACAAAACCGGTATGAAGAACCCGGCCCTGATTTGGATCAGGGCTCTTTCGTAGCCAACCGGCTATTCTCTCGCTTTCGATTCGCTCAAGGGTTGCATCTATCCCATGCCCATGGTTTCTGCCGATCTGCGGCACCGTTCACTGATTGCTCACGCTGCCGATGCCCCTGCACACAAGGACAGTGTTCCCCATGCCCATTGATCTCGCGGGCCTGCTGCGCCGCCTGCTGTCTGACAGCCATATCTACTTCGCCCTCAAGGTGCTGCTGGCCATCCTGGGGCTGCTCGCCTTCGCCCTGGCCACAGGCGACATCCAGCTCACCGTGCTGCTCTCACTCGGGGTGGTGGCGGGTGCCATTGCCGAGACCGATGACAGCCTCTGGGGCCGGGTCAAGAACCTCGCCATGACGCTGGTCTGCTTCCTGTTTGCCTCCCTGTGCGTACAGTACCTCTTCCCCACCCCCTGGCTGTTTGCCATCGGGCTCGCGGGATCCACCTTTATCTTCGTGATGGTGGGGGCGCTCGGGCAACGTTACGCCACCATCAGCTTCGGCTCCCTGCTCATCGCCATCTACACCATGCTGGGGGCCGCCAAGGCGCCGGATCTCTTCTACCAGCCGCTGGCGCTCGGTGCCGGTGCCCTCTGGTACGGTCTGGTGTCGCTGGTCTGGCTCTGGCTCCTGCCCTACAAGACACTGCATGAGCAGCTCGCCCAGAGCTATTTCGCCCTCGGCCGCTACCTGCTGGAAAAGTCCCGCTTCTTCCCGGCTGACGAGCACGGCGCCCAGGCCATTCGCCACAACCTGGCCCAGCTCAACATCAACCTGGTCAATGCCCTGAACCTGACCAAGACGGCGCTCAATGCCCGCCTCAGTACCCGCCATCAGGCGGCGCCCGAGCTCGCCGGCCTGCTGCGGCTCTACCTGCTGGCGCTGGAGATCCAGGAGCGGGCCACCTCCAGCCACTACCCCTACAGCAAGCTGGAAGCGGAGCTCAAGCAGGGCATCGTCCTCGACGGCTTCCAGGAGGTGTTCCTGCAGCTCTCGGAGGCGTGCCAGCGACTCGGTTACGCCATCCTGGTGCACAAGCCCTATGCCCATCACAAGCGCATCCACTGGACCCTGGAGGCCCTCGGCGATCAGCTGGAGTTCACCCATCTCAAGCAGCACTATCCCAAGACACTGCTGACGCCGATGAAGTTCCTGCGCCGCAATCTGGCCAGCATCAACGAGCTGCTGGCCAGCGCCGAGGAGCTGCAAAACCCCGCAGCCCCTCCTGCCAGCCTGCCGCCGCTGGCAAGGCCAGCCTCCTTGCCGCTGCTGACCCTGCTCAAGCAGCACCTGACCCCAGACTCCATGGTGTTTCGCCACGCCCTGCGACTGTCGCTGGGGCTGGTGGTGGGTTACGGCATACTCCAGGCCTTCAGCCTGGACAAGGGCTACTGGATACTGCTGACAGTGCTGTTCGTCTGCCAGCCGAGTTACAGCGCCACCCGGCGCCGTCTGGTGCAGCGGATGCTCGGCACCTTCGCCGGCATCTTGATAGGCGTGCCCGTGCTCTGGCTCTTCCCCGAGCTGCACCTGCAACTGGGAATCATGGGGCTGGCCGCCTTCCTGTTCTTCACCCAGGTGCGCAGCAACTACAGCGCCGCCGTCTGCTTCATCACCCTCTATGTGCTGATGGCGTTCAACCTGCTGGACGGCATCGGCTTCGCCATCCTGGGGCCGCGCCTGCTCGATACCCTGCTTGGCTGCCTGCTTTCCTACGCCCTGGTGGCCTGGCTCTGGCCGGACTGGCAATACAAGCGGCTGCCGACCCTGATTGCCAACTCCCTCTCAGCCAACGCCCGCTACCTGTCGGCGGTACTCGCCAGCCTGCACCGCCAGCGCGACGAGTCCCTCGACTACCGGGTGGCCCGCAAGTGTGCCCACCTCGCCGACAGCGAGCTGGCCATGGCCTGGCAGAGCATGCTGGTGGAGCCGAGCAAGCGCCGCCGCTTCCTCGATCTCTGCTTCACCCTCACCTGGCGCAATCACGCCCTGCTCTCCTACATCTCGGCCCTCGGGGCCCATCGGGACAGACTGGAGCCCATCGAGGGCCTTGACGAGATCAGCCGCCACATCAGCCATACCCTGGAGCGGGCCGCCGGTCATCTGGCGGGTGAGATACCGGCCCGACTCGAGGGACCATGCCCGGCCATCACCCCGGACAGCAGCGAGGAGCAGCTGATGCTGACGCAGCAGCTCACCCTCATCAGCCAACTGGCGGACGAGTTGCTGATGCTGGCCAACGACGGCCAGCTGCTCACCCGGCAAGGCAACGTCTGACGGGCGAAGAAAGGCACCAGTCCAGAGAACGCACACCGGGCGGGGCGACGGCCCTGCCCGGTGAATTATGCCTCCTGGCGCGTCTGCGCCGGTTGCTCGCCGAAGATCAAGGCGCTACCATGCCCGCCCAATCCCGACAGCCCGAGGAGCCTCCATGTCCGAGCACCCGTCCGAACACCATCAGCTGCATTTCAACGGCCAACTCATCGAGACCGATGCCAAGGGCTATCTGCGCCACAGCGAAGAGTGGAGCGAGGCGCTGGCGCTGGTATTGGCCGAGCAGGAGGGCATAGTGCTGGAGGAGCCGCACTGGGAAGTGGTGCGCTTCGTGCGGGCGTTTTATCTGGAGTTCAACACCTCCCCCGCCATCCGCGCCCTGGTCAAGGCGATGGAGAAGCAATACGGCCCGGGGAAGGGCAACAGCCGCTACCTCTACAAGCTGTTCCCCGAGGGGCCCGCCAAGCAGGCCACCAAGATTGCCGGCCTGCCCAAGCCGGTGAAGTGCATCTAAAAACCAGACCGGCTTCTCCCTGAGAGACCATCAACAGGTTCAAAAAAATACCGCGCCCATCTGTCAAATGAGGCGCGGTATTTTTGTGTTCGGTGTTCGTCAAACCCCCATCAGGGGTTGTAGGCCACCACGGAGCCGCTCAGCCCCGTCATCTGGCTTATCCTGCTCTGCATGCCTTGCAGCTTGGCCTTGGAGACATCCGGCCCGATAAAGACCCGGTTGATCTGCCCCTGCACCGGGGTCCTCGGCGAGGTCTGGGCCGAGTAACCGGCCGCCCGCAGCTTGCCTACCAGGGCATTGACGCTGTCAGCATTCTTGAAGGCGCCGAGCTGCAGGATCCAGCTGCCCTGGGCCGGGGCTGCCGCCGCAGGTGCCGGCGTGGCCGCCTGGGTCGTCATCTTGCTCGCGATGAGATCGTCCATGGACTTGATCTGGCCCGCCTGCGGCTTGCTCTCCACCGGCTTCTTCACCTCGACCGGCTTGGGCGGCACCGGCTTGGGCTTGGGTTGCTCCACCGGTTTCTTGGCCACTACCTCGGGCTTGGGCACGGGTTTGGGCTCAGGCTTGGCCGCAGTCTGGGTCGCTGGCTGTGCCTGGGCGGCAACAGAGGCCTGATTGGCAGCCAGAGTCACCGTATCCCCGATCTCTTCCACCTGCCATTGGGTGGCGGCAGAGGCCTGCTGCTGGCTCGCCAAGTGATCGGCCGGCAGGGTACTGGCGGCAGAGACCTGCAAGGCAGGCTTGGCGGGCTCGAGCTCAGGGCGCAGCGGGATCTTGGCAAACGCCTCCTCCTTCTGCTCCAGCTTGTTGCCGTCCATCAGATCCGGCAGAAAGATGACAACCAGGGCGACCAGGATGACGGTCCCCACCAATCTATTTTGAAACTTCGAAGCCAAGTTAATTTCCACCCATGTTACTTAGACTCAACGGCCTGCAATCTTGCGGACATCCACGATGAACGGTCCCCGGCAGCCATGCTATTTTGCAACCTCGCAGCCAAGTTACTTTCCACCCATGTTACTTAGACTCAACGGCCTGCAATCTTGCGGACATCCACGATGAACGGTCCCCGGCAGCCATGCTATTTTGCAACCTCGCAGCCAAGTTAATTTCCACCCATGTTACTTAGACTCAACGGCCTGCAATCTTGCGGACATCGGCGATGCGAAGAGCAGGTCGGGCCGCTCAGGCGCTCGCCGCCAGCACGTCGGCGACAGTGTAAAACGAACCAAAGACGATAACCATATCATCAGGACTCGATGCGGCCAGGGCGGCACCATAAGCCGCACTCACGCCGTCAAAGGTCGCCGCCGACCCCTGTCCGTCCCCGAGGGCGGCGGCAAGCTGCTCTGCGGTGGCGGCGCGCGGGCCGGTGAGGCTCGCCAGGAACCACTGGTCGATGAGGCCATCGAGTTCGGCCAGCGACCCTGCCATGTCCTTGTCCTTGAGCATGCCGACCACGGCGCGGCGCTTGCCCTTGCAGGGGATCTGGCGCAGCTGGCTCGCCAGATAAGCCGCCGAATGGGGATTGTGGGCCACATCGACGATAACCAGGGGGTCGTTTTGCAACCGCTGCATCCGCCCCGCCAGCCGGGCATTGGCCAGCCCGTCACGGATGGCAGACTCCGGCAGTGGCAAGCCGAGGGATTCCAGCGCCGCCAGCACGGTGACCGCGTTCATCAGCGGCAGGGCCGGTTTGGGCAGCCCCAGCCAGTGGTTCAGGCCGTGGTAATCCCAGCCGGTATCCTGCTCATCGCCGTGGAAGTCGCGGCCGACCTGGCGCAGGAAGGCGCCAAGGCGCGCCGCTTCGCTGGCGATGGTGGTCGGCGGATTGGGCTCCCCGCTGATGGCGGGTTTGCCCGCCCGATATACCCCGGCCTTCTCCACCGCCACCGCTTCGCGGGTATCCCCGAGCCAGTCGCAGTGATCCAGCGCAATGGAGGTGATCATGGCCACATCGGATTCCACCACATTGGTGGCATCCAGCCGACCGCCCAGCCCCACTTCCAGCAGCAGCACATCGGGGGCGGCGCGCCGGAAGAGCCACAGGCCAGCCAGGGTGGCGAACTCGAAGAAGGTCAGCGCTATCTCGCCGCGGGCGGCTTCCACCTCGGCAAAGGCGGCGCAGTGCTCGTTGTCAGAAAGCTCGGCCCCGTCGATGCGCACCCGCTCGGTAAAGCGCAGCAGGTGCGGCGAGGAGTAGACCCCCACCTTGTAACCCGCGGCCATCAGTATGCTGGCGGCCATGGCGCAGGAGGAGCCCTTGCCGTTGGTGCCCGCCACCGTGATCACCTTGAACGGCAACTGGGTGAGACCCATGCGCCGAGCGACGACGCCAACCCGATCCAGCCCCATGTCGATGTTGACCGGGTGGATCTGTTCCAAATAAGAAAGCCAGTCGACCAGCGACCGGCTTTGAGATTGTTGCATGTGCGAACTCATGTTCAGTCTTCGATGACCTGAGTGTTCATCAGTTTGGCCAGCAGGCCGGCCAGACGGTTGCGCATTTCGCGGCGGTCGATGATGAGATCGATGGCTCCCTTCTCCAGCAGGAACTCGGAGCGCTGGAAGCCTTCCGGCAGCTTTTCGCGCACTGTCTGCTCGATGACGCGGGGACCGGCGAAGCCGATCAGCGCCTTGGGCTCGCCCACGTTGATGTCACCCAGCATCGCCAGACTGGCGGAGACGCCACCCATGGTGGGGTCAGTCAGCACGGAGATGAAGGGCAGACCCGCCTTGGTGAGCCTGTCGAGCGCCGCACTGGTCTTGGCCATCTGCATCAGGGAGAACAGCGCCTCCTGCATCCGCGCCCCACCTGAGGTGGAGAAGCAGACCAGGCCGCGACCTTCCTTGATGCTCTCCTCGACGGCGCGCACGAAGCGGGCACCAACCACGGAGGACATGGAGCCACCGATGAAGGAGAACTCGAATGAACAGGCGACGACCGGCACCCCCTTGAGGGTCCCCTTCATCACCACCAGCGCATCTTTTTCTCCCGTCTCTTTCTGAGCGGCAGACAAACGATCCTTGTAGCGCTTGGAATCCTTGAATTTCAAGATGTCCTGCGGCTCCAGCTCGGCACCGATCTCGGTGCGGCCCTGCTCGTCGAGGAAGCTCTCGAGGCGGGCGCGGGCGCTGATCCGCATATGATGATCACACTTGGGGCACACTTCGAGATTGCGCTCCAGTTCTGCCCGGTAGAGCACCTGTTCGCAAGCGGTACACTTGGTCCACACCCCTTCCGGAATGTTGTGACGACGCGGTGTAGTGATCTTGCTCTTGGGAAGGATCTTCTCAAGCCAGCTCATGGAATTCCTTAATGCTTTTGTGCCTGACAAAACGCATCGGGCCTTGATTGTTCAATGACTTACGGCTCGATGGCAATAAATGACGGATCATTAAACCACAAATTTTCGGGCCCAGTTACTAAAAACTGGTCGTACCCGGTGCCGAGTCCGGCAGCCACAGCGGGCCGAGCGGCAACTGCGGCAGGGCAAACTCTGCCGGGTAGTCCACGTCCACCAGATAAAGCCCCCCCGCCTTGGCGGTCGGCCCCGCCAGGTTGCGATCCCTAGCCGCCAGCACCTCGGCTATCCACTCCACGGGTTTGAGTCCCTGCCCCACCAGCAGCAGGGAGCCGGTGATGTTGCGCACCATGTGGTGCAGGAAGGCGTTGGCCTTGATATCGAGCACTATGTAGGGGCCGGAGCGGCTGACGCACAGGTGGGTCACGTTGCGCCAAGGCGTGTTGGACTGGCAGGCGATGGCGCGGAAGGTGCTGAAGTCATGCTCACCCAGCAGGCTCTGGCCCGCCTGGTGCATCAGGTCGGCATCTATGGTCTCGTGATAGTGGCTGACGCCGCTGCCGAGGATGGCCGGGCGGAAGTTGTGGTTGTAGATGACATAACGGTAGCGACGGGCGGTGGCGCTGAAGCGGGCGTGGAAGCTCTCGTCCACCTCCTTGACCCAGCGCACGGCGATGTCCGGCGGCAGGTTGGAGTTGAGCCCCAGGGTCCAGGCGCCCTCGGCGCGGTTCGCCTCGGTATCGAAATGGATCACCTGACCGGTGGCGTGCACCCCGGCATCGGTACGACCGGCGCACTGGATGGAAACGGGGTGGTTGGCGATGCGGCTGAGGGCTTTTTCCAGTTCGGCCTGCACGCTGATCACTTCGCGCTGACGCTGCCAGCCGAAATACCGGCTGCCGTCGTATTCAATACCTAGGGCAATTCGCATGGATGAATCTTGTCTTGTGGGGAAAGGATGAAAGAAACGGGCCGGATTATACGCCCTTGGGCCCAAAAGTCCCAGACCGGGCAGGCATCCCGTGCCAGTGGCCAACATGAAAAAGGGCAGCCCGCGGGCTGCCCTCTGTGTTGATCACCGGCAAAGGGGATCACCCCAGGCGCCTGAGGAGCTTCTCGGCTTCGCTGCGCTGGTGCTCGCTGCCTTGGGCCGCCGCCTCTTGCAGCAGTTCGCGGGCACTCTCCTTGTCGTCGATCTCGAGGTAGGCGCGGGCCAGATCCAGCTTGGCCCCCACGCCGCCGTCATCGGCATCCACATCGAACCCGGTGGATTCCGGCAACACCTCGGGGAAGCCATCCAGCCCCACGTCCAGGGAGAAGCCCTGGTAGGGCTCCTGCTCCGAGCTGCTGGCGTTGGCCTCGGCCAGCAGCTTGTCTATCTCCACGTAGTCGTTCGCCTGCGCCTGCTCACGAGGCTTCAGATCGCCCTGATGGGGCTCCACCTCGGTGAAGGCATCCTCGAAGTCCGCCAGGGCCAGCTCGTTGGGATCCCAGGCCGGCGCCGCCGGCTTGGTGGGCTCCAGCCCGAGTTCAGCCAGCATGTCATCGATATCATCCTTGCCATAGGCGTCGTCGCCTCGGGCAGCGGTGTCGGTGGCAGGCTCCTGGAAGCCGGTCTCGAGATCGCTGAGATCAAAGTTGGTGAGTTCCGTATCCCGCTGGCTTCGGCTCTGCTCCTGCGCCTGGCTCAGATCGGCCTCGAGATCGGCGTCCAGCTCGGCAAACAGGGCCGCTTGCAGCTCCTCCTCGCTCATGATCTCGTCGCTGGCCCGGGCTCTGGCATCGGACTCGCCGGAGAGATCAAGCTCAGGGGCCGAAGGCAGATCAAAGTCTCCGTCGAGAGCCAGATCGAGCTCGGGCACCAGATCCGGATCCCGGTTGGCCGTCGTCACCGCAGGCTCCACATCGAAGGCGGACAGGGCCACCTCGTCATCGCTGAAGATGACGTCAGTGGAGGCATTTGCCCCCTCCTGGCTGCCATTGAGATCCGCCATGGGGTGCATGGGTTCGTCATCGGCGATGCCGACCGTCATCAGCTGGTCAAACTCGCTGCTCTCCTCCCCCATCACCATGGAGGTGGACTCGGACAGGCTCTTTTCCTGCTCTTCCAGTTCGCGGCGGGCACGGGCACGCAGCCAGAGCGTCACCAGCGCCAGCACCAGCAGCACGGGCAGCAGGATGATCATGGCGAGGTTCAGCGGCGAGACGAGCAGCTCCATCACCCAGTTCTGCTTGGGCTCGGGGGCCACCACGGGCGGTACCGGCTTGGCCTTGAGTTCCGCCACCTCTTTTTGCAGTGCAGTCTGATCCTGCAATTGGGCCTTGAGGGTCTCCACCTCTTCGGTCAGGGCTTGCAGGCGCAGCTTGAGCCTGTGGTTCATCTCGGTGACCTGACCAAGCTGGGCGTTGGCATCTTCCAGCGCCAGCGCCATCTCGGTGGAGGGTTTGCCCACCACGGTCGCGGCACTGACCGGCAAGGGGGCCGGGGCAGCGGTCGGCGCGGCGGTACTCGCCACCGGGACTGCAGCCTTGGCGCTCGCCGTCACCTCGGTCACCGCCTGGGGTGCACTCACCTTGGGGGCGGCCGTCGGAAGGGGGGCCGCCTTGGCCACGGCCTTGACCGGCGCGCTGGCGGCCGGCTTGGTCGCCACCGGATGGGTCTGCTTCTCGGCCAGGTATTTGGGGCTCAGTCCCTTCCAGCTGGCGTTGTCGCTGTTGAAGCGGCGGCGGGCCTCGGCGTCCGTGATGCGGCCCGCCTCGGCGGCGCTTGGCAGCAGAATGCGGGATCCCACCAGGATGTGGTTGATGTTGCCGTCGGCAAAACTGCGGGGATTCTTGTCATAGATCGCCACCATGGTCTGGTAGACGGTCACCCGGTTGGAGGGGCGATGCTTGCTCGCCAGGCTCCAGAGGGTATCGGTGGAACGAACAGGGCCATAGCTGCCCGCCGCCGCGCTGGGCGCCTGACGCACTATGGGCTGAGCCCTGGCAACAGGCTGGGCCGGCGCCACGGGCTGGGCCTGAGGTTGAACGACAGGAGGCGCGGCACCGTCCGGGCCCTTGAGCTCGACAAAGAAAGGCTCTCGCCCCGCCTCGTCGGCCTGAGCCGTGCCCAGAAGACCCAATGCGAGTAGCGTTGCCAGCGTTATGCGGGAATGTCCCATATTCGTTCCTTCGTATGATGGCCCTATCACATTGAAAAATCTGGATAGTTACCCCAAAACAATCGGCTCAATATAAATCAGCCGCCGGTCTCAAGCCAGCGATCCGACATATTTCCCGTCCGGCGCCTATCAGCTGCGAGCCCGATCCAGGCCAGACATGAGTCCCAGACCTGAACCCGAGTGTAGAAAAAAACCTAGCTCACTGATATCACGCGACATTCTTAAAACCGGAGAGTGCGCCCCCGGTCACATCCCGGACCCTGGCTCACCTCCTAGGGCGGGGTTCCCTCCCCGCCACAGGCCGCAACAGGGCCTCAGAGGTAGTCGCGCACCAGCAGTTCGGCGATCTGCACGCTGTTGGTCGCCGCGCCCTTACGAACGTTATCGGCCACGATCCACATATTGATACCGCTCGGATGAGAAATATCCTGGCGTACCCGACCGACCAGCACCTCGTCCTTGCCGGTACCGTCGCGCACCGGGGTCGGGTAGTCGGCATCGTCGTCAAACAGGGTGACGCCGGGGGCATTGCGCAGCAGCTCCTTGACCTGCTCGGCATCCAGCGGCTGGTGCAGCTCGACGTGGACCGCCTCGGCGTGACCGTAGAAGACGGGCACCCGCACGCAGGTGGGGTTCACGGCGATGCTGGCATCCCCCAGGATCTTCTGGGTCTCCCACACCATCTTCATCTCTTCACGGGTGTAACCGTTGTCGGTGAAGCTGTCGATCTGCGGGATCAGGTTGAAGGCGATCTGCTGCGGGTAGAGGGTCGGCTCCACCGGACGGCCGTTGAGCAGATGGGCAGTCTGACCGGCCAGCTCGCTCACCCCTTCCTTGCCGGAGCCGGAGACGGACTGGTAGGTCGCCACGTTGATGCGGGCTATGCCCACCTCGTCCTGCAGCGGCTTCAGGGCAACCAGCATCTGGATGGTGGAGCAGTTGGGGTTGGCGATGATGTTGCGATTGCGAAAATCCGCCAGGGCATCCGGGTTCACTTCCGGGATCACCAGGGGGATGTCTTCGTCGTAACGGAAGCAGGAGGTGTTGTCGATGACGATGCAGCCCTGCTCGGCCGCGATGGGCGCCCACTTGGCAGAGACCTCGGCCCCGGCGGAGAAGAGGGCGATTTGCACCTGGCTCCAGTCAAACTCCTCGACATCCTTGATCTCGATGTTCTTGCCGCCAAAGCGCACGGTATCACCGGCGCTGCGGCTGGAGGCCAGGGGATAGAGGGTGGCGACCGGGAAGGCACGCTCTTCCAGGATCTCGATCATGGCCTGACCCACGGCGCCGCTCGCGCCCAGTACAGCTACGTTGAATTGTTGACTCACTGATGTTCTCTCCTGTGATATTGCCCGCCGATGAGGCCGACCGGGTCGGCATCAGAGGTGGCAAGCGTGATCTGTCTGATGGTCGGCCGGCAGGGTGCCGGGCCGAAACGGATGACCCCGATCTGGCGATCGGAGCCCCGCATGAATTCCGGTTTATTTTTGCGAGATGGCAAAGCCCAGCCGGGCCAGCCTGTCGCAGGCGAAGGGGCCGCTGACCTGCAAGGAGGAGAGCTCACGCCGCTCCGGGTAGTCCTTGCGCTGCCCATCGAAGCTGCCGGGCACCCCAATCCGGTTGCGAAAGCGGGCATCGTCCCGGCGCACGTCATAGATGAGGTGGACCAGCTGCTTGATCAACCGCTGATCGGCGGGCTGCCCCGGCGTCAGCTCGCACACCTCGGGGGCGGGCAGCAGGGATTGCAGATCCTGGCGCGGCATACGCCCCAGCTGCTGGCAGAGCGCCTGATAGAGCATCCAGGTGCCGCGGGCCTTGCCCTCCAGGCTGTAGCCAGCGATGTGCGGGGTGGCGAGCTCGGTATGGGGCACCAGGGCCTTGATCGGCTCAGGCTCCCCTTCCCACACATCCATCACCAGTCGTAATGGCTGATCGCTCTGCTGGCGCGCCAGCAG
>NZ_CDBZ01000036.1 GCF_000819985.1 Aeromonas media
ATGTTCACGCTCTCACCCTGATCCCCTCCTGGCCAGACGCCTTGCGTGAATCTGTGTGACCACACCCGGCACATCATTTCGCTGTCCATAAACAGGTTATATAAGATGGTGGCGATTTAGGGTCATCCCGCACCGATCCACAGGAGTCTGATTTTTCATCCATTTGGCGACTATGGGTCGAAAGGAAATATTTATTCGTTATGATTCATGAAATTATCCTAATGCGACCTGCGTCACTTTTTTTATAAATTTTAAAGGCTTTTATGGTTCTTCTTATTCCCTATTCATCGATAGCGAATAAATCTGCTTTTCGTTCGACTCTCAAATCTGGCCTTCCTGTGTCACGCCCATGCCGGTGCTTTAACATATCTCACTGATTATGTTATTTTATTTACCACTTTTTCCAATGACCAAGGGCAGATCATGAGCAAGGCAAGAATCGGTATCGTCACCGTCAGCGATCGCGCCAGCGCGGGCATCTATGAGGACCTCTCCGGCAAGGCCATCATAGACACGCTGAACGCCTATCTGACCTCAGAGTGGGAGCCCATCTATCAGGTGATCCCGGATGAGCAGGATCAGATCGAAGCGACCCTGGTCCGGCTGGCGGACCAGGAGCAGTGCTGCCTCATCGTCACCACCGGCGGCACAGGGCCGGCCAAGCGGGATGTGACTCCGGAGGCGACCGAGGCGGTGTGCGATCGCATGATGCCGGGCTTTGGCGAACTGATGCGGGCCGAGTCCCTCAAGTTCGTGCCGACCGCCATCCTGTCGCGCCAGACCGCCGGCCTGCGCGGCAGTTCCCTCATCGTCAACCTGCCGGGCAAGCCCAAGTCCATTCGCGAGTGTCTGGATGCGGTCTTCCCCGCCATCCCCTACTGCATCGACCTGATGGAAGGGCCCTATCTCGAATGTGACGAAGCCGTCATCAAGCCGTTTCGCCCCAAGAAATAGGCCCTGAGTGGGCGGGGAGCTCCCCGTCCATCTCCCAACTTGCAGCCGTTTATTTGCGGCCGTATACCTTGACCCCCGCCTTGCTCCCTTCCGAATTGCCATAGACCTCGACTCGCTTGATGCAAACCCGACTGCCGAGGGATTTCCAGCCGGACTCCTGATCCTCTTTCAGGCTCTTGTCAAAGTGCAGGGTCTTGCTGCGGTCATTGCCGTAGATCACCTTGACCCTGTCCAGGGTCAGCTCCCTTCCCGCCTTGACCATGATGGACCTGGCCGGTCGGCAGATGATGATGGGAATAATGGCTGGGTGGTCGCCCACCCCCAGCAGGATGGTGTTACCCAGCCGAAATTCATCATCAGCCCTGACGGGCGAGGCCACCCCCCACCACAGGCAAGAGAGTAGAAAGGCCAGCAGACCACGGCGCAGCGAAGATTGAACAGAACAAAAAGCTAAAACAGACATGATGCCTCCCAACAAAGTGGGAGACATATTAATTAATCAAACCTAAACCAAAGCTGTACTGGAGCTGTACCGGGTGCAACCGGACGGGCTGGACAGCCCCCTCAACCCCAGCGCTTGAAGATGAGGGAAGTGTTGATACCACCGAAGGCGAAGTTGTTGGACATCAGGTAGTCCACCGCTAGCGTGCGGCCATTGCCCATCACGTGATCCAGCGGGGCACAGGCCGGATCCGGCTCGGTCAGGTTGATGGTGGGGGCAAACCAGCCCTCCTGCATCATCTCCAGCGCCAGCCAGGCCTCGATGGCGCCGCAGGCTCCCAGGGTATGGCCGAAGTAGCTCTTGAGCGACGATATGGGGGTCTTGTCGCCGAAGATGGCGGCGGTGGCGTGGCTCTCGGCGATGTCGCCCCGCTCGGTGGCGGTGCCGTGGGCGCTGATGTAGCCGATGTCGGCGGCCTTGAGTCCGGCCTGGGCCAGCGCCATCTCCATGCACAGCTGCATGGTCTCCTGCTGGGGCTGGGTCACGTGGGCGGCGTCGCAGTTGGTGGCAAAGCCCACCAGCTCGGCGAGGATGGTGGCCCCGCGCGCCTGCGCATGTTCCAGCTCCTCCAGCACCAGGGTGCCTGCCCCCTCGCCAATCACCAGCCCGTCCCGCTGCCGATCGAACGGTCGCGGCGCCAGCTCGGGGTTGTCATTCATCTGGCTGGTGGCAAACAGGGTGTCGAACACCACGGCCTCCGACGGGCAGAGCTCCTCGGCCCCGCCGGCCACCATCAGGGTCTGATAGCCGTGCTTGATCGCCTCAAAGGCGTAGCCAATGCCCTGGCTGCCGGAGGTGCAGGCGCTGGAGGTAGGGATCACCCGCCCGCGCAGACCGAAGAAGAGGCCGGCATTGACCGCCGCCGTGTGCGGCATCATCTGTACATAGGTGGTGGCCGTGATGCTGGCGGTGCTCTTGTCGTTGAGCATGACCCCGAAGGCACGGATGGGCTCCGTGCTGCCGATGGAGGAGCCATAGGCGATGCCGGTGCGACCATCGGTCAGCACGGGGTGGTCGGTAAGTCCCGCCCGTGCCAGCGCCAGTTCGCTGGCCACGGTCGCCAGCTGGGAGACTCTCCCCATGGCCCGCGTCTTCTTGCGCGGATAGTGGGCGGGCAGCACAAAATCGGCAATGGGCGCCGCCAGCCGGGTGTTGAGCCCCTCGTAGATGGCCCATTCCGGCATGGCCACCACCGCATTGCGCCCCGCCTGCAACTTTGCCCGCACGCTCGGCCAGTCCTGGCCGAACGCCGTCACCCCGGCCATGCCGGTTACCACTACCCGCTTCATACCATACCGCCATTCGCAGAGATAAGCTGGCGTGCCACAGAGACAGCACCATGTTGAATCAACATCAGACAAGATCTCACCAACATCCGCGTCATACCATGCCCCCGTTGATGGAGATGACCTGACGCGTGACATAGCCGGCGATGTCCGACATCAGGTAAGAGACCAGCCCGGCCACCTCGTCAGCCTGCCCCATGCGCTTGAGCGGGATCAGTTTCAGCGCCTCGGCCTTCACCTCGGCATCCACCATGCCGGTGTCGATAAGGCCGGGTGCCACGCAGTTCACCGTGATCTTGCGCTTGGCGAGCTCCAGCGCCAGCGCCTTGGTGGCCCCCATGATGCCCGCCTTGGCGGCGCTGTAGTTGACCTGGCCCCGGTTGCCCATCAGGCCTGAGACCGAGGAGATGGTCACGATACGGCCGCCCCGGCGCAGGCCTATCATCGGCATGATGCAGGGCTTGAGCAGGTTGTAGAAGCCATCCAGATTGGTGTGCAGCACCCCGTCCCACTCTTCGTCGGTGAGGGCGGGAAAGGCGCCGTCACGGATGATGCCGGCATTGCAGACCACACCGTAATAGGCGCCGTGTTCGGCCATGTCGGCCTCCAGCCGCACGCGGCAACCCTGGCGATCGGCGATGTCGAACTGGATCAGGCGCCCCTGCCCACCGGCCGCTTGCAGGCTGGCCAGCGTCGCCTCGGCACCGGCGCGGTCGCCGTGGTAGTGCACCACGACGAGAAAACCGTCGGCGGCCAGCTTGAGGGCGATGGCGCGGCCTATCCCCTTGCTGGCGCCCGTGACCAATACGGTAGAGATCATGAAACGTCCTTCGCTAACAAATCGGATAACTCGCCGGGTGCGGGTTGATAGGTCGAGAGGCGTGCGGTGGCGCACTCCCGCCCATCTTGCAGGATCCGGCATTCGAAACTGGCCATGCCGCCGTCTTGCAACAGGCAGCTGGCCTCTATGGTGAGCAGGGCCCCCGCAGCAAAGCTAGTGGGCTGGCAGCGGTACTTGCGGGTGCCGAGCAGCATGCCAATACGCACCGGCTCACCGCGCAATCGCCCCTGCATGCCAGCCCAGGCGGCGATGGTCTGGGCCATCAGCTCGATGCCGACCCAGCCGGGCAACGAGCCCTCGCCATCCAGCAACAAGGCGTGGCGGGCACCGACACGGGTCTCGCAGCGCGCCCGGCTCGCATCCACGGCGCAGAGCCGGTCCAGCAGCAACATGGGGGCCTGATGAGGCAGCAGAGTCTCGATGGCGGGCAACGGTGTGAGCTCATTCATGAGGCAGATCTCCCGAACAGCAGGCTGACATTGTTGCCACCGAAGGCAAAGGAGTTGGAGAGGATCCGGGGCGTCGCCAGCGGGGTGGTGCCACTCACCAGCCGGATGGGCGCCAACGCCGGATCCGCCGTCATCACCCGCTGGGGTGGCAACGGCAGTGCCCGCTCCAGCAGCAGGCAGGCGAGCGCAGCCTCGATGGCCCCCGCCGCCCCCAGAACATGGCCGGTGAGCGGCTTGGTGGAGCTGCAAGGCATCCTGTCCCCGAACAGGCGATAGACGGCCTGGCTCTCCATGGCGTCATTGAGGCGGGTAGCGGTGCCGTGCAGGTTGATGTAACCCACCTGCTCCGGCGTCAGACCTGCCTGGGCCAGCGCCATGCCCATGGCCGCCTCGGCCCCCACGCCGTCTGGATGCGGCGCCGAGATGTGCCAGGCATCGGACGACTCCCCCGCCCCCAGCAGCGCAATCGGCGCAGGCTGTCTGCTCAGCAGAAACAGCGCCGCCCCCTCGCCGATGTTGATCCCCTGGCGGTCGTTGTCGAAGGGCTGGCAGAGGGCGCCACTGAGGGACTCCAGGCTGTCAAAACCGTTGAGAGTCAGCCCGCACAGGCTGTCGGCGCCCCCCACCAGCACCGCATCCACCAGTCCGGCCGCCAGCATCCGCTGACCGCTGATGAAGGCGCGGGCGCTGGAGGAGCAGGCGGTGGAGAGGGTGTAAGCGGGTCCTTCCAGGCCGAGGTGGCGAGCCAGAAATTCGGACGGGGAGCCCAGCTCCTGCTGACGATAGTCAAAGGCCGTTGGCACCGCCTCCCCCCGCCGGTCGGCGGCGATCGCCAGCTCGGCCTCGCCGATCCCGGCGGTGCTGGTGCCGAGCACCAGCCCCACCCGCGCAGGGCCAAACGTCGCCAGCGCCTCGTCGAGGGCGGGCCGGATCTGGGCCAACGCCGCCAGCAGCAGCTGGTTGTTGCGCGAGGCGTAAGGAGCCAGCGCCGCCGGTATGGCCGGCAACTCGCCCTCTACCCGTCCCACCGGGGTCAGGCGGCCATCCAGCAAGGCCTGGTTGTGGCGGGTGAGCGGCGTGCTCCCCTTGGCCTGCCAGGCCAGCAGGGCCTCGGCGCTGGCATCAACGCCCTCACCCAGTGCCGAGATGAGGCCATAGGCGGTGATAAAACAGCTCATCGGCTCAGGGTCTCCAGTTGCAGGCGGTAGTGGAATACGTGCTGCTGCAGGCTGACCGGCTCGCGCACGCCGTCGATGTCGCGGTAATGGATCTCGCTGACCAGGGTGCCATCGGGGGCACGCAGCCGGCGCGTCAGCCCTTCGTCGTGCAGCGTCCAGCCCGGTGGCAACTGCGGCTGCCAGCTCGCCAACGGCCAGTAGCAGAGCATGACGTCCGCCAGCACCTGGGTCACAGGCGGCATGCCGGTGGCGAGCAGCGGGCTCAGTTGTTGGGTCGCTATGCCCTGCTGATCGTAACGCACTCGGAACAGCCGTACCCCGCTCGGGGTCAGGCCGACCAGGGTCAGCTGGTGTCCATCGGCCTCCAGCACCGTCATCAGCTGATGGGCGCTCTCACCCACTGTGGCCGTCAGCAACTGCTGGCGATAGAAGGGGGTGGCCAGCACGGGGGCCGGCAGCACCATGACGCTGCTCTTGTCGAGATAGGCGGTGGGGGCCGGTTGGCTGCTGCAGCCCCCCAGCAAGAGGATGAGTAATGCGAACAGTGATCTCATGGTTGCTCAGGCTCCCGCTCGTCATGCCTCCGCTTGTCCGCTTCCCTGTCCAGCACCAGGGGCGACAACAGGAAGGCGGTAAAGATACCGCCGCTCAGCACCAGACCAAAGCCCGCGATGGCGGGGGTGTGACTCAGCGCCAGCAGACCGAAGGCCAGCTGGGTGGTGAGGTTCGCCAGCAGGATGGCGAGCAGGGTGGCACTCTGCCGCGCCAGCTCGCGCCCGCTGTGGGCGAAAAAGAGACCATAGTCGATGCCGATGCCGAAGATGAGGCTGAGCGCCAGCACCCCGAACAGGGTGAGCGGCTGGCCGCAGGCAGCGAGCAGCGCCAACCCCATGGCCAGCGCAATCAGGTTGACCAGCAGCACCCGGGCCGCCCGGGCCGCCCCCATCCGCCGCCAGAGCAGCAGGGCCACCAGGCCGATGGCCACCGACAGCAGCTCCGCAAGCTTGATCCGGTAGTGGGCGAACAGCTGGCTCCACTCGCTGCGCTGATCCTGCCAGTAGACTCCCTGCTCGGCCGCCGCCAGCGCCGTCAGGGCCCCTTCGTCCACCACCCCCACCAGCGGCACCCAGATGGCGACGCGGCCATCGTCCAGCGAGTGCCACAGCAGACGGCTCCCCTCGCTGACCGGGCTGGCCAGCCAGGCCGCCGGGGTCAGCCAACCGGGCTCGCGGACGGGCGCTTGCCCCCCTGCTGGTATTGGCACCCCGGCCTCTTGCAGTCGGGTCACCACTTGGGGCAACAGGGCCCGGATGGCGGCCGCATCCTGCTGCTGGCGCGCCAGCGAAGGCAGCCAGCGGGAAAGAGAGACAAAATCCTGCAGCACACCGCGCTGTTTAAGCTCGGCCAGCCGGCCGTCGAGCCGCTCCAGTCGTTGCAGCGCCTGTTCGCCGTCCGCTCCCGTCACCAGAAAACCCTGTATGCCGCCCTGCTGGCCGGTCAGGGTCTTGATCTGGTTCTCCTGCGCCTGCAGTTCCACCGGCAAGGGTTGCAGCCGGCGGATGTCGTCATCCACCCGCAGCTGGCTGATGCCAAGAGCGGCCAGCAGCAGACAGCAGAGCGGCAGGCCGATACGCACCAGCGGGCGCTGCCGCCAGGCCCGGAGCCAGGCCATCAGCAGTGACTGAATGACCAGGGGCCGGGTCGGCAGCGGGCCGGCCCAGCGCGGAAACAGGCAGAGCACGGTGATGAAGGCGCTGAACAGGCCCGCCAGCGCACACACCGCCAGCTGCTGCAGCCCGGGGAAGGGGGCGAACCAGAGCAGGCCATAACCGATCAGGGTGGTCAGCACCGCCAGCGACAGGCTCGGCAGCAGCCGTAGCCGGGTCTGATGCGCGCTCTCGTCGCCGCCGTGCAACCGCCGCTCGCACAGGAAGTGGATGGCGTAATCGATGGCGATGCCGATGAGGCTGCTGCTGATGACCAGGGTGAAGACATGGATCTCGCCAAACAGGATGAGCACGGCACCCAGCCCCCACATCAGCCCCACGCCGATGGGCAGCAGGGAGAGCAGCAGCGCCCGGGTCGAGCGGAACACGCCCCAGATCAGCAGGATGACCCCGATCATGGAGCCAAGCCCTATGGTGGAGATGTCCTGCTGGGCCAGGTTGCTGGCGTGCTGGCTGTAGAAGAGGGTGCCACGGCGCAGCAGCTCGGCACCGGGATAAGCCTGGGCCAGCCGCTGCTCGGCGTTGTCGAGCGCCCTCAGCACCCCCTGATTGCGCTGGATGTCGAAGGCGGAGAGATCCAGCTCGGCGCGCACCATGTACCAGTCACGCCCCCCCTTGTCCCGGCTGACCAGCCAGCCCGCCTTGAGCTGCATGGGGCCGCTGACCTCGGCCAGCACCCCGGCCCGGGTCAGCAGCAGCGGATCGCTCTGCCACTCGGCGCGAGAGACGCCGCCAAAGGGCGAGTAGATCTGGCCGAGCACCCACTGGCTCCAGCCCTCGGCGCCAGCCGCCAGCCGGGCCCGGCTCGCCTCATCCAGCCGCTGCCAGGCGAGATCGTGCAGATAGTCCTGCCAGGCGGAGGCCAGCTCGGGCTGATGCCCCTTGATGTGGGAGAAGGCCGCTATCTGGCCGAGTTGTGTTATCCATAGCTCGGCCGCCGCCTGCCCGTTCTGTCCGGCCGGCAGACTCAGCATCCAGACCAGCTGGCGATCGAGCTGCTGCAGCAAGCCCTGCTGCAGGGCCGGATCCAGATCGCTGCGGGATGCGTGGGGCAGCAGATCCATCAGGCTGGTGTTGATGCGGCTGTGGGGCAGCTGCCAGGCGAGTACCGCCGCCAGCAGCAGACAGAGGCCGATCCAGATAGTGCCAAGCCGATGCCAGGTGGTTTCAGCTTGCAGCAAGGTCGATTCTCCCGGCCAGACCACGGGCAGTGGCTTGGCGCGATACGGGGCTAGTGGGCAGCAAAGCGGGCCTGCTCCTCAGGGGTCAATGGCAGGCTTCGCGCCTGCCAGGCACTGAAACGGATACGGGTGCTGTCCCCCTGCTTGTCGGCGATAAGCAGCTGATCCAGCTGCCCCTGCCCGCTCAGGGTGAGGCTGGCGAACACCTTGTCGAGCGGCGCCTGCGTGGGCACCATCACCAGCTGCCAACCCGCCTCCGAGCTCTGGAAATCGATGCTGAAGTAGCGGCTCAGGGTCGCCTCGTCCGAGCCGAACAGCGCCAGCAGCATCTGGCTGAATTCCAGCAGTTGGGGGCTGTCGATGACGGTGGCGGGCTGACCCGCCACCTGCTGCACCATGCGTTGCGGCGTCAGGGTGAGTGTCAGGGCAAAGGGCTTCTGCTGCTGCCACCAGAGGCCGAGGTCGCGCACCAGCAGCAGCTCGCCGGATGCCTTGAGCGGCTGGCTCAGTCCCGCCACCTGTTTCTCCTGCTCGAAATGGGCCTGCCGGGCCGGGCTAAGGGTCAGCAACTGCTGCACCTGGTCACGGGTCAGGGGGGCCGCCTGCAGCGGCCACGCCAGCAGCAGGACCAGTCCGACCATCAGCCGGTTCAGAAGAGGGGTCACTGGCTCACCCCCAGCTTGTCCAGCAGCACCTGGGGCGAGGCCAGGCACATCTCGCCGCTCGCCTTGCTCACCGCCACCTGGATGCTGTAACCCTTGCTGGTGCGGGTGCCGCTCACGGCGTCGCTCAGCAGGTAGTCGATCTTCAACCGGTTCTGGTACTCGGTCAGGGTGGCGCGCACCCGCACCCGCTGGCCGAAGCGCAGCGACGCCAGGTACTTCATCCGGGTGTCGATGATGGGCCAGAGGTAGCCGGAGGCCTCCATCTGCGGATAGTTGTAATCGATGAGATCGAGCAGGGCGCAGCGTGCCAGCTCGATGTAGCGAAAGTAGTGGCCGTGCCAGGCGACCGCCATCATGTCCACGTCGTGGAATGGGATGGTCACTTCGATCTCCGTGCTGATCTGCCAGGGTTCTTGCTGCATGGTTTTTCTCACAAGTCGTCTCCCCGCCAGCGCGACACAGCCACCCAGTCCACGTCGTGGAACGGGATGGTCACCTCGATCTCAGTACTGATCTGCCAGGGTTCTTGCTGCATGGTTTTTCTCACAAGTCGTCTCCCCGCCAGCGCGACACAGCCGCCCAGTCCACGTCATGGAATGGGATGGTAACCTCGATCTCCGTGCTGATCTGCCAGGGTTCAGACGTAGTCTGGATACGGCTCATAGTGAAGAGTCCTGATAGAGGGGGTAGTGGCGCTGGCGAATGCGGGCGATCAGCGCCCTCAGCTCGGGCTCGAGCCCCCGGTCTTCCAGCAGCGGGGCGAACTCGGCCCGCACCTGCACGACCATGGCGGCCAGCGCCGTGCCGAGCGGGCGGGTCAAGGGAGTGGGTCGGGCGAGACGCTGCTCGACCCCTTGCACCGCCGCCAGCAGGCAGGCGGCCGCCACCTGTTCGGTCAGGGTCAGCACCCGCAGCGCATCGCGCGCCGCTATGGTGCCCATGCTCACCTTGTCCTGGTTGTGGCACTCGGTGGAGCGGGAGAAGACGCTGGCGGGCATGGTCTGCTTGAGCGCCTCCGCGGTCCAGGCCGAGACGCCGATCTGCACCGCCTTGAAGCCGTGGTTGATCATCTGCCGTGCATCCGGCGCGCCGGAGAGGTTGCTCGGCAGGCCACCGTTGAACTTGCTGTCCACCAGCTGGGCCAGCTGGCGATCCAGCAGGTCGGCCAGGTTGGCGACGGCCGTCTTCATGCTGTCCATGGCCATGGCGATGTGACCGCCGTAGAAGTGGCCGCCGTGCATCACGTGCTCCCCCTCCCCGTCGATCAGCGGGTTGTCGTTGGCGCTGTTGAGCTCGTTTTCGATGAGCTGGCGCCACCAGGGCAGGCTGTCGGCCACCACCCCGATGACGTGGGGGGCGCAGCGCAATGAGTATCTGTCCTGCAGCCGGTCGCTGTGGCGCGGCAGCTCGCCGGCCACCAGGTCTTCCCTCAACCAGGCCGCGATGCCCTGCATGCCGGGGTGCGGCTTGGCGGCAAACAGCCGCTCGTCGAAGTGGAAGGCGTTGCCCCCCATGGCGACGCTCACCAGGGCGGTGATCCGGGTCGCCAGCCGCATCAGGTAGTCGGTACGGGCGTAGGCGAGGCAAGCCAGCGCCGTCATCACCGAGGTGCCGTTCATCAGCGCCAACCCCTCTTTCGGCCGCAGGGTCAGGGGGGTGACCCCCAGCTCCCGATAGACCTCGGCGGCGGGGCGCAGCACACCATCATGATGAAGCTCGCGCTCCCCCACCAGCACGGCGGCGACGTAGGAGAGCGGGGTGAGATCGCCGCTGGCGCCCACCGACCCCTCTTCGGGAATGCGCGGCACCAGATCCTGCTCCAGCAGCCAGCAGAGCCGCTCGAGCAAGGCCGGGCTGACCCCGGAGACCCCCTGCGCCAGCGAGCAGAGCCGGGTCGCCAGCACGGCGCGGGCGGCATCGAGCTCGAGATCCGCCCCCAGCCCGCAGCCATGAAAGCGGGTCAGGTGCAGCGGCAGCTCGGGCACCAGCTCGGTCGGCACCGGCCGGGTCACCGAGTCGCCGTAGCCTGTGGTCACCCCGTAGATGACCCCCTCTTCGGCCAGCAGCCGGTCGAGAAAGTCGGCCCCCCGCTGGATGCGGGCCATGAAGGCGGGATCCGGATTCAGTGCGGGGGTAGCGCGCCCTTCGGCCAGCGCCACCACGTCTTCGATGGTCAGCGGCTCGGCGCCGAAGGTGACCCTTCTCATCTCACTCTTGTTCATCGGTCAGCTGCCAGAAATCAAAAAAGTTGAACCAGTCCAGCGGGGCCCGCAGGCAGTGATGCTGCAGACGATCGGCATAGGCCTGCACCCGGGACGCAAGAATCTCTTGGCGCCCCTGCCGTGGCAGGGGCTGGCCGTCGGTAAAGGGCTCGAAATGCACCCGAAAGCGGCCCTGCTCCTTGAGGCCGAACATCAGGTAGACCGGGCAGCCCAGCACGCTGCTGAGCACGAAGGGGCCGAGCGGAAAGGGTGCCGGTGCACCGAGAAAGTCGGCCCAGATCACCCGCTTCTCCCGGGTCACCGAGGTGCGATCGCCGACGATCACCACCCACTCCCCCCGCTCCAGCTTCTCCTTGAGCAGGATGGCGGTATCGGCCCCCAGCTCCTGCACCTGGATCAGGTTGAGGTGCGAATCCGGATTGATCTGTTTGAGCAGGGCATTGAAGCGGGCCGCGTGGCGGGTGAACACCAGCGCATTGATGCGCAGCCCCTGCTTGCGACTGCCCAGGGCGCGGCACAGCTCCAGATCGCCGAGATGGGAGCCCAGCAGCAGAACGCCCTGACCGCTGTTGATGGCCGCCTGGTAGTGCTCCGCTCCCACCAGCTCGACCTCTTGCTCCGTGATGTCGCCGCGCCAGCCCGCCAGCTTGTCGAGCGCCGCCTCGCCAAAGCGCAGGAAGTGGCGAAAGCTCGATCTCGGCTCGGCGGGCAGCGTCACCCCCTGCGCGCGAGCGAAGCGCTCGAGGCGGGCCAGATAGGCTTGGGATGCCTGGCGCTGGGCGCGGCCGGTCAGCCAGAAGTAACCGATAACCGGGTAGAGCAGCAGGGAAAACCCGCGCCGCCCCAGCAGGCGATAGCTGGTCAGCATGATCTGCATGCCGAGCAGGGATCCCCGCTCCGGGGTGCGCGACCAGTGGGTACGGCGCTCACGCCACAGCCGGGCCGCCCATAACCAGAGGCGACGGGGCCAGCGGCCGATGCGCAGCAGCAGATCCCACAGCAGGCGGCACACCAGCCGGGTGTGCATCCAGGAGATGTCGCGGTTGTCGCGCCAGAGCTGGAAGTGGGAGCTGCCATCGGCGGGATAGATGACCCGGGTCGGCACGAAGCGCACCGCCACCCCGGCCCAATGGAGGCGCACCATCACCTCGGTGTCGAAATCCATCCGCCGGCCGAGCACCACCCGCTCGAGCAGCGCGCAGGTGGCGGCCAGCGGATAGACCCGAAAGCCGCACATGCTGTCCTTGATGGCGAACGACAGCGTCTCGATCCAGACCCAGACATGGGTGATGTAGCGGCCGTAGAGGCGCCCCTTGGGCACGGAATCATCGTAGAGCGGGCGGCCGGAGATGAGCGCCACCGGGTGCTTGTCCGCCTCGGCCAGCAGGGCCGGCAGGTCCGCCAGATCGTGCTGGCCGTCGGCATCCACCTGCAGGGCGTGGCTAAAGCCGAGTGCATGGGCGCGGCGCAACCCCGTCATCACGGCGCTGCCCTTGCCCTGGTTGTGAGGGTGGCGCAGCAGGGTGACCCAGGGGTAACGCGCAGCCAGCGCATCCAGCTCGGCGGCGGCGACCGGCTCGCTGCCATCGTCGATCAGCAGGCAGGGCAGCCCGTATTCGGCCAGCCGCGCCAGCACGGCGGCCAGCGGGCCGGCATGGTTGTAACAGGGGATGAGAATGCAGGGCGTCATGGGATCAGCCGCACCCGTCCGCTGCTCGCCGGCTCATCGCCAAGCAGATACTGAAAGAGGAGCTGGTCCTTGTCTGCCTGCCACTGCAGGCGCAGGCTGCACTCGGCTCCGGGGCGCAGGGGGCGCTGGAACTTGAGCTGATCCACCCCGTGAAACGGCTGCGCCAGCTTGAGCAGGCTGGCGGCGTAGTGCATCACCCAGTGGATTTGGGTCACCCCGGGCAGCAGGGGCGCGCCGGGAAAGTGGCCCGCAAACCAGGGCAAATCGGGATCGAGCCGCAGTTGCAGGCGCACGCCATCGGCCAGCACCTCGCAACCCAGTTCAGTCGGTAGCGTCTCCTGTGGCAGATTGTCAGCGGATGGGCTCATCGAACAGCTCCTTGAGTTGTGGCCAGGGGCGCTTGCCTTGGGCGTTGACGGGCATCTGTTCGACCCGGCGCACGCTGCGCGGCAGGGCGACCGGCTCGAGCCAGGGACGCAGTTGCTGGCGCAGTGCCAGCAGGAAACGCCCGGGCCCGAGCTCGGCCCAGCGGGCGGTGCCCGCCTCGCTCAGCACCAGCACGGCGCCGAGGATCTGGCGCTGGCCCTGCTGCAGCGGCAGCACGGCGGCCGCTTCCACCTCCGCCAGCCCCTGCAGGCGCGCCTCCACCTCGTCGAGGGATATGCGCTTCTCCTCCAGCTTGACCACCCGATCCTGGCGGCCCAGCAGCTCGAACCCGGCCCCCGTCATCAGGATGCGATCGGCGCAGGCGAGCCACTCAGCCGTCGGCAGGAAGGGGGAGCGCAGCAACAGGCCCTGATCCGGACCGACCCGCACCTCGACTCCGGGCAGCGTCGTCCAGGGGGTCTGTACCTGGTGGCGCTGGCGCCAGCCGATGCCACCGGTCTCGCTGCTGCCGAAGATCTCCACCGGCAGCTGACCGAGCAGCAGTTTGGCCTGCTGGGCATCGCCCGGTTGCAGGGGACCGCCAGAGGAGACGATCAGCCGGCAGCCGGCGGCGGGAATCGCCGGGTCAAGCCGGCTGAGAAAAGCGGGGGAAGCAATCAGGACCCAGGGGGCGGTTTGCAGCGCCAGCTGTTCCGGGTAGTCGATGCTGCGGCGATCGAACGGACGGCCGAGGGCCAGCGGCAGCAGGATGCGAAACAGCAGGCCGTAGATGTGCTGGTGACTGACACTGGCCAGCACCCGACTATCGGCCAGCCGCTCGCCCCACAGCGCCATCTGCACCCGCAACTCCGCCTCCAGCTGGGGCCAGGCCTTGGGGATCGCCTTGGGCTCGCCGGTGGAGCCGGAGCTGAACAGGGTGAGATCGAGGCGCTCGGGCAGCAGAGCCGCGCCGTCTGCCTCCCGCTCGTCATCCGCCACCAGCAGCGGCAGCCTGAGCTGCGCCGCGGTGAGTGCCTCACCCGGCAGCTCGCCATCGGTGAGCAGGCCATCGAACTGACTCTGCAGCGCCTGCAAACCGGCCAGCCGCTGATGGCCCGGCAGGATTGCCTGATAGCCACCGAGGGCGCAGGCGAGCAGTGCTTGCGTGAACAGCAGGCTGTCATCGAAGCAGAGAGCCCAGCGCGCACCTGGCTGGCTGGCGCCGGCGTGGCGGGCCATGGCCCGGGCCAGTTGCAGGCTGCCGCGGCGCAGCTCGGCCAGGGTCACCTCGCCGCCTTGGCCGAACGCCACCACCCGCTCGCCGTCTCGCTGCCAGATAGTTTTCAGCAGGGTCATGGGGCCAGCCTCTTGAGCAGGCGGCGGCGCACCAGATACTCAGCCCCCATCAGGCCGCCCATCAGGGCGTAGCTGATGAGACCGTTGTAGAGGCTCCAGAGCGCCAGATCCCCGTGCCAGATGGTGAAGGCCGCCAGCGCGCCGTTGATGACGAAGAAGCCGCACCAGACCTGGGTCACCCGCCGGGTGTAGCCGATGGCTGCCGGCGGCAAAGCGGGATCCTGCAAGCGGGCCAGCCGCTCCACCAGGCTCATGGGGCGGGTCAGGCTCCAGCCGAACAGGCAGAGCAGCGCCAGGCTCACCGCCAGCGGATAGTAGAGCAGCCAGTGCCGGGCGCTGAATAGGGCCGACAGCAGGGTCAACCCCAAGCCGATGCAGGCCAGCAGGCGGCCCAGCCAGAGCCATTCCGGCAAGGGGCCGAGCCGGACCCGCCCCTTGAGCAGGCCGGGCAAGAGTCGCAGCGAGAAGATGAGCAGCAGACCGAGCAGCAGCGGGGTCTGACCGGCGTAGGTCAGCCCCCAGTAGACCGCCAGCGGGTAGAGCAGCAGGGCACCACCGGCCAGCCAGGAGAGCCAGCGCATCATGGCAGGGCGTGCACCGGCATCAGGCGTCGGCCAGCAGACGCTCGACCGCATCCACCACGTCGTTGACGCTGCGCACCGACTTGAACTCTTCCGGCTTGATCTTCTTGCCGGTCAGCTTCTGCAGGTGCACCACCAGATCGATGGCGTCTATGCTGTCGAGCTCGAGATCCTGATAGAGGCGGGCCTCTGGGATGATGGCCTCTTCGTCGACCTCGAACAGCTCGACGAGGGCGGCCTTGATCTGGGCAAAGATGTCGTCACGGGTCATGGCTCAGGCCTCCCCTTTCGACTGGGCCTGCACCAGGGCGACCAGCGCCGCGACAGAGGCAAAATGACGACGGGTGTTTTCATCCTCGGCGGAGAGCACGATGCCGTAGCGGCCCTTGATGGCAAGGCCCAGCTCCAGCGCATCGATGGAGTCCAGCCCCAGGCCGTCACCGAACAGCGGCGCCTGACTGTCGATGTCGTCAGGGGTGAGCCCCTCGAGGTTGAGGCTGTCGATGATGAGTTGTTTTATCTCTAGATGCAGGTCTTGCATAACTGTTCCATATGCTGTCATTGGGGCCCCGGTTGCAGGGCCCGGGTGAGAAAGCGGGTCAGCTGGCGGGCGGCCAGCGCACTGCTCTGGCCGGTGGAGACCACCTCGTCCGCCGCCACCTGTTGCAGGAATTCTATGGTGAAAGTCGGCTTATTTTCCGGGATCTTGAACCATTTGTCCTGCTTGGTGAGAAATCGGGTGCTGCAGTGGATCCGCACCAGTTGCAGCGGCACCTGGCTGCGCACCGCAAGCTGGGCCGCGCCGCGCTGCAGCTTGATGGGTTCGCCCGGGGTGGTGCGAGTTCCCTCCGGGAAGACCAGCAGCAGGCCGCCGGCCCGGATCCGCGACTGGCACAGGGCCAGCAGATCCTCGCCTGCCACGTTGGGCAGATAGTCGGCCGCCCGCACCACGCCACCGATGAAGGGGTTGCGCCAGAGGGACTGTTTGACGATGCAGTCGCACACCGGCATCTCGGCGGCCAGCATGACGTAGTCGAGCAGGCTGGGGTGATTGGCCACCACCAGGGCACCGCGCAAATGGGCGGGCATGCCGCTCACGCTGTAATCGAGCACTCCCCAGCCGCGCAGCACACCGAGAAACAGCCGAAAGCTGTGGCGGATGGTTAGCTGGGCCAGGGTACGGCGCCGCTCGCCGCGCAGACAGAGCGCCAGCAGCGGAAACCAGAACAGGGAGAGCAGCAGGCCGCCCACCCCGAACAGGGTGAAGCCGAGGGCCGTGCCGATCAGCCGCCAACCCCGGTTCAGCAACGCTGCCATGCCCACTCCTGGCGGCCATCGCAAAGGGTCAGAGTCGACTCATGCCGCAACAGGGCACGCCAGCAGGCCAGACTCTGCGGCAGCGGGCGGACATGGGGTTCGACTGTGCGGCGCGCGCCCTCGCAGCGCCACTGGTCGCCAGCCTCAAGCACCAACCCCAACGAGTGGGGCGGCGCCTCGTCCGCCAGCCAGGGACGGTGAAACTCGGGCACAGGTCCTTCGAATGCCACCAGCAGCACCCGGCGGGCACCGGCCTGCAGGGCGCAGACCGCTTCGGTCAGGCCCGCCATCAGGCCGTTCTCTCCCGCCGCCAACGAGGTCATGGGAATGGCGGCCTTGCCCTGAATGGAGCAGAGTCCGGCGGCGGTGTTGTGCACCGACATGGAGAAATCCGTGGGCGACAACGCCTGTCCGTCCGCCAGCGCCTGCAGCAGGGTCACAGAGCGGGCCAGCTCGCCATGACGGCTGACGAAGATGGCGTAATCAATGACATGGCGAGCCAGCAGGCTCAGCCCCACCTGCACCGCCAGCCGGGAGCCCTGGCTCAGACGGCGCGCCATCATCATGGGCAGCAAGGGGGTAGCAGGAAACGGCGGGTCGACGGGCCAGCGGCCCTGCTGCGCCCACGCCTGCCAAGCGGCCTCATCGGCCAGACCCGGAGACAGTGCCTGGCTATCCAGCAGCGAGAAAGAGAGCATATTTCAGGCAACCTGTCCTTAAAACGGTGGGTGGGAGCGAAGACGATAAAAGGCACTCATCCGACGGGCAGTGCCTGCTCCACGGCATGGAATGGCGTCATCAGGTTAATACCGGTCGGATAATACCATTATTCATCAAAAATAATAGCTGGCGCAGATTATCCACTGCCTTGGTGATTGAAAATAAACAATTTGTGTTGTCTCATTGCCTCGCCCGAATTGATGAATATCCTCCCCGAAGGAAATATTATGAAACTCATTAATAAAATATCCCTGATACTGACCTGTGCCTTGTTGGCCGCTTGCTCCACCAGCCAGCCCATCCGTAATATGGCGGCCAATCCGGTGCCCTTCAATCTGACCGAAGAACAGGTGGCCAAGGCCATTATTACGGCGGGCATAAGCAAGAGCTGGGTGATGAGGAAAGAACGACCAGGGCTTATTCGTGGCCAGGTCAATGTGCGTCAACATCAGGCGGTAATCGATATTCCCTACAGCGCTCGCGATTACTCCATTAATTATGTGAGCAGCATCAACCTTGATGACAAAGGCAAGGGCAGCATACATCGCAGTTATAACCGTTGGGTGCTGGGTCTGAATCAGGCCATCCAGACCGAACTCTCCCGCACACAGAACCAATAATCCGGCAGGAGTCACCCCGTGAACCACTATCAGGCAGACCCATACAACGCGCTGGAAGCCATCAGCGAGGCCCAGAAAATCGCCTTCGGGCCCATGTTGTTTCAGGCCAGCTGGTGCCTGCGTGAAACCGGGGTGCTGGCGTTTCTCGAGACCTGCGGCTCGCGGGGGGCCTCGCTGGCCGAGATCGCCCTGGCATGCGAGCTGAGCGAATACGGTGCCGGCGTGCTGCTGGACATGGGGCTCGGTGGCGGGCTCTGCTACCTGACAGACGAGCACTATGTGCTGGGCCGGGTCGGCAAATACCTGCTGCACGACGCCATGAGCCGGGTCAATCTCGATTTCACCCAGCATGTCTGCTACCAGCCTCTCGCCCATCTACGGCGTTGTTGCTCAAATCAGGGAACTATCCCGCAGTTTGGTGATCTGATCTCTTAGGTTCACCACCGGGAGCGCCAGATGGGCAAGTCCAAGCACAAGATCAGCAACTGGAAACAGTACAACCAAGCCTTGGTGCAACGTGGTTCGTTGACCGTCTGGATGGATGAGCAAGCCATCCAGCAGTGGCATTGCCAGACCCATCATGGCCGCCGAGGGCGAGGCTTCCATTACAGCGACTCCGCCATTGAAACCGCGCTGATGCTCAAGGCGGTATTCAAGCTACCGCTGCGTGCCTTGGAAGGCTTCATCAACTCGCTGTTCGAGCTGATGAATGTGCCCTTACAGTCGCCGGACTACAGCTGTATCAGCAAGCGCGCCAAGACGGTCGAAATCAAGTACCGCCTACCGAGCCATGGCCCAGTGGCTCACCTGGTCATCGATGCCACCGGACTCAAGGTCTATGGCGAAGGCGAATGGAAAATTCGCAAGCACGGCAAGGAGAAACGCCGCGTCTGGCGCAAGCTTCACCTGGCCGTAGATGCGGCGACCCATGCCATCGTTGCAGCCGAAGTCAGCCTGGAAACGGTGGGCGATAACGAGGTGTTGCCCACGCTGCTCAACCCCTTGCGCCGCAAGATAGAACAAGTCAGCGCCGATGGTGCCTATGACACCAGAGCCTGTTATGCCCTACTGCAAAAGAAGGGCATCAAGGCCACCATACCGCCGAGAAAGAATGCGGCATTCTGGAAGAAAGGCCATCCACGCAACGAGGCGGTTGCCGCGCTCAAGGCAGGAGAGCTGGAGCAATGGAAAAAGGACTCTGGCTATCATCAGCGCTCGATAGCTGAGACCGCCATGTATCGCTTCAAGCAGCTCATCGGTCCGAAACTGAGTCTGCGGAGCTACAACGCCCAGGTGGGTGAGATCCTGGCTGGGGTAAAAGTCATGAACAAGGTCATAGGGCTTGGTATGCC
>NZ_CDBZ01000037.1 GCF_000819985.1 Aeromonas media
CGCACCTTCCCTAACAATGGAGCCTTCACCACCAGTATCATGTAATGAATAGCTTATTTGTCATTGCTCACGCCACCAAAGAAAAACGAGATCACGCTGTTGCGCTCGTTCAGGAGTGCGCCGATCACCACGCCAATGAGGTTGGAGATCAGCGCGACCAGTTCGGCCCTATCGCCAAGCAAATAGAGGGCTCCAAAGTTGGCCACAACCAAGGTGATGATCAGCAGCAGGCTGCGATTCATGATGCCGGTGGCAATCAGGTCGGCAGTGCCAGACTGTTTGGCATAGGTCTCCCGCGCATGTTGGCGTCCTTAGAGGCTTACCAGGTCGCTGGCTTGAGGAATTCGAGGCAGAACTCGTGACCGATGGCACTGCCGTTGATGATTGCATCGTCATCACCTCTCAGGAAAAGATACAAAATATCGCGCATTGAAATCTAATATTGCAGGTTAAAAAATGCACATGTCACTTCTTCCTCTTTCCTGCTCATCAGGTATAATCCGCCATCTTTTTTTGCATTAGTGACCAGCGATCCTCTATGACCGTCAACCGTTTTGACCCTAGCTCAGACAGCCTGACACCTGCAACTACGCGGGTTCAGCCATCGGACGACCACACTGTCCAACAAGCGACTTCCAGCATTATTAGGTCTCACCACCCAAGGATTGGTTTTGTGAGCTTGGGATGCCCCAAAAACCTGGTCGATTCCGAGCGCATCCTGACCCAGCTGCGTACCGAAGGGTACGATGTGGTGCCCAGCTATGACGATGCGGAGCTGGTGGTGGTCAACACCTGCGGCTTCATCGACAGCGCGGTACAGGAGTCGCTGGAAGCCATCGGCGAGGCCCTGGCCGAAAACGGCAAGGTGATCGTCACCGGTTGCCTCGGTGCCAAAGAGAACCAGATCCGCGAGATCCACCCCAAGGTGCTCGAGATAACCGGCCCCCACGCCTACGAAGAGGTGCTGGGTCACGTTCACAAGTACGTGGAAAAGCCGACCCACAACCCCTTCACCAGCCTGGTGCCGGCCCACGGCGTCAAGCTGACTCCCCGTCACTACGCCTATCTGAAGATCTCCGAGGGCTGCAACCACCGCTGCACCTTCTGCATCATCCCCTCCATGCGCGGGGATCTGGTGAGCCGCCCCATCGGCGAGGTACTGGCCGAGGCCAAGCGCCTGAAAGAGGCCGGCGTGAAGGAGATCCTGGTCATCTCCCAGGACACCTCCGCCTACGGCGTGGACGTCAAGCACCGCACCGGTTTCTACGACGGCATGCCGGTCAAGACCAGCATGGTGGCCCTGTGCGAGGAGCTGGCCAAGCTCGACATCTGGGTGCGTCTGCACTACGTCTACCCGTACCCGCACGTGGATGACGTCATCCCGCTGATGCGCGATGGCAAGGTCCTGCCCTACCTCGATATTCCGCTGCAGCACGCCAGCCCGCGCATCCTCAAGCTGATGAAGCGTCCGGGTACCGTCGAGCGCACCCTGGAACGGATCCAGAAGTGGCGCGAGATCTGCCCCGAGATCACCCTGCGCTCTACCTTCATCGTCGGCTTCCCCGGCGAGACCGAAGAAGAGTTCCAGATGCTGCTGGACTTCATCGACAAGGCGGAGCTGGACCGCGTTGGCTGCTTCAAATACAGCCCGGTCGAGGGTGCCAAGGCCAACGAGCTGCCGGATCCTGTGCCGGAAGACGTCCAGGAAGCGCGTTTCCAGCGCTTCATGGAGCTACAGCAGCAGGTCTCCGTTCGCAAGCTGGCCCGCAAGGTCGGCAAGGAGATGACGGTGTTGATCGACGAAGTGGACGAAGAGGGCGCCACCGGCCGCTCCTTCGCCGACGCGCCCGAGATCGACGGCCTGGTTTACCTGAACGGTGAAACCGGCCTCAAGCCCGGCGATCTCGTCAAGGTCCGCATCGACGAAGCGGACGAGTACGACCTCTGGGCCAGCCTGGTAGGCTAAGCCCGCAGTCCATGACGGCACCTGCCCGGCAGGCGCCAATAAAAAAGCCAGTCAGTGACCCTGACTGGCTTTTTTTATTGATCGCACAAGATGGTTATGCGCGCTGAAGCGGGGAGCACGCTGCTGCGCCTGGCGTCACCGGGTCAGCGCTTCTGACGAGGGCTAGAGGCCGGTATCCGCCACCATCACCAGGACATGAAGGCCTTTATAATGGACCTCCTCAAGCGCCTTGAAACCATGGCGGCAATAAACGCCACCGCTCAGGTTCTCGGTTTGCAAGTACAGCTTGCTGATCCCCGCCCTGCGGGCACGGCCGAGGATCTCTGTTACCAGCAAGGAGGCGACCCCCTGCCCGCGCGCTTTTTCAACGACATATACCCCACCCAACCAATATTCGTACTCGGGAAACATCGCCATTTCGCGGATCTTGAGCTCGGCAGCCCCCACCCATTCACCGGCCAGGCGGGCCAGTACCATCAGCGGAGCCCGGTCGACCTGGGTGGCCGCCGTGACCTTGGCCAGCACCTGCTCTTGAGTGCAGCGACCACTGTCGCGGCACCATTCGTCAAAATACCATGAGGCAACCACGCCTGCGGCAGATGGCGCATCCGCCAGTAACAACAACTCCATAAAGCCTCTTTTGCGTATAACCCATGACCTGCAGGGAGGAATGAACACGGCGAGACGAAACCCAGGGTCGCACCCGCGAGCGGCGGCCTCGCCAGCAGCGAGGCTCCTAGACCGGCATCCTCTAGACAAGGTTATCGAATGGATATCATAACCAGCCGGGGAGTGGAAGGGGTCGGGAGCCAAGATGCACTTTCCCGCCATGACCCAGCAACCGGTTCTGCAACTGGCGCGGCAGATCGGCCGGGGTGAAGGTGGTCTTTGCCTGCCCGGCCGAGGTGACATGGATGTCGGACCCCTGACCGGCCACGGTGAAGTTGAAGACCAGCTTTTCGTTGGCCTGGCGCAGCTTGTCCACCCGGCTCAGAGGTCCCCAGCTATGACGATGCGGAGCTGGTGGTGGTCAACACCAGCGGCTTCATCGACAAGGAGGAGCTGGATAGGGTTGACTGCTTCAAATACAGCCCGGTCGAGGGCGCCAAGGCCAACGAGCTGCCGGACCCTGTACCGGAAGACGTCCAGGAAGAGCGTTTCCAGCGCTTCATGGAGCTGCAGCAGCAGGTCTCCGTTCGCAAGCTGGCCCGCAAGGTCGGCAAGGAGATGACGGTGCCGATCGACGAAGTGGACGAAGAGGGCGCCACCGGCCGCTCCTTCGCCGATGCCCCCGAGATCGACGGCCTGGTCTACCTGAACGGTGAAACCGGCCTCAAGCCCGGCGATCTCGTCAAGGTCCGCATCGACAAGGCGGACGAGTACGATCTGTGGGCCAGCCTGGTCAAGTAATCCGCTAACGGATGTGGCACCCGAAGCCAGTCAGTGAATGCTGACTGGCTTTTTTATTGCCCGTAATCAGTCGGCACGAAAACCCATTGGCATCCAGCGCCGGGTTCTCCTGCCAGAGAGGGACCACCCGCCATCACCCGACGAGCCGGAAGATTCCTCCTTAGTGAGCCAGCGCACAGTTCTGTCCCTCTCCTCGGAGCGCTTGTTTCAAGCTCAAAAAAAAGCCTCTGGACGGGAGCAAAAACGAGCACGATCCACTTCACACTATCGTCTTTGAATTGTCATAAAGGGTGACTTGGTACTTTGTGAGAATTAATGCAACTGTATAATTTAAAAGGATTAAAAATAGAGTTTGACGATAATGACGAGAGGGTGGGAGTTTTTACGATATCGACGAAATGAAGAGTTGTTGTTTTCCTGTTAACTCTGCTTTTCTAAGGGCGTTGGATGACACAACTACAAGGGTGCAAAACCTGACCAACATTGAGGGCCGGTATCCAAGCATGGGGTCCGGTGCTCCATTCCAAAACCATGGAAGACCAATAAGAAAGGAAAAAATATGCTTGCCAAAGTATCCAAAATCGCTACCTCAGTCATGCTGGGAACCCTGATGCTCGGTGCCGCCGGCACCGCCATGGCCGCCGAAAACAAGACGGTGCTGACCCTGGTGGCGCAACAGGAGACCGCATGGGTCAAGAACTTCAACCCCTTCCTGCAGGCCGGTCTACTGCACACCACCCGCCACTTCATCTATGAGCCGCTGGTGATCTTCAACGATATGCAGGGTGGCAAACCCGTCTATCGTCTGGCCACCAACTATGCCTTCAGCGATGACCTGAAGTCGGTCACCTTCGACCTGTGCGAAGGGGTCAAGTGGTCCGATGGTGAAGCCTTCACCGCCGACGACATTATCTTCTCCTTCAACCTGGTCAAGGCCAACAAGGCGCTGGATGAGCGCTCCATCTGGACTCAAATCAAGGGTGTCGAGAAGCTGGGTGAGCACAAGGTCAAATTCGACCTGGCCGAGGTCAACACCAACGTGGTGAATGACCTGGTACTGGTGCCCATCGTCCCCGAGCATCAGTGGAAGTCGGTGAAAGACCCGGTTGCCTTCACCAACGACAAGCCGGTCGGCACAGGTCCCTTCACCGAAGTGGACAACTTCTCCGCCCAGCTCTATACCCAGTGCCGCAACCCGCACTACTGGGACAACGCCAACCTCGCCATCGACTGCCTGCGCATGCCGCAGATGGCCACCAACGACCAGGTACTGGCTGCTGTGATGAAGGGTGACGTGGACTGGTTCGGATCCTTTGTGCCGGACATCGAGCGCCTCTACGTCGGCAACGATCCCAAGAACAACAAGTACTGGTTCCCCGCCTCCGGCACAGTGGCGTTCAACGTCAACTTCCAGAGCAAGAACCCGGGCAATAACGAAGCCTTCAACGACATCAACTTCCGCCGCGCCTTCTCCATGGCGATGGACCGCCAGTCCATGGTGGACATCGCAGGCTATGGCTACCCGACCGTCAACGAATACCCGTCAGGCCTTGGCAAGGCATTCGCCTCCTGGGACAACCCGGACGTCGAGAAGAAATACGGCAAATACAACAAGTTTGACCTGGAAGGTGCCAAGGCACTGCTGAAGGAAGCGGGCTACAAGGACTGTGACGGCGACAAGTTCCTCGACACCCCGAGCTGCAAGAAGATCGAATTCAAGGTGCTGGTACCGAACGGCTGGACCGACTGGGTCAACACAGTCCAGATCGGGGTCGAAGGCCTGCAGGCCCTGGGCCTGAACGCCAAGACCTCCACCCCGGAAGCCACCGTCTGGACCGAGAACCTGATCACCGGTGACTTCGACGTCGCCCTGCAGGGTTACTTTGCCGGTGCCAACCCGCACAAGTACTTCGAGACCGCCTTCCACTCCCGCAATATGGGTGAGCGCGGCAACCGCTTCGCAGCGCCCCGTTACAAGGATCCTGAGCTCGACAAGCTGATCGATGACTTCACCCAGACCGCCGATGCGGCCAAGCAGAAGGAGATCATGTTTGCCATCCAGGAGCGCGTCGGTGCCAACCAGACCATAATCCCGGTGTTCAACAACCCGACCTGGTACGAATACAGCACCAAGCGCTTCAATGGCTGGTTCAGTGCCGACAACCCGGTCGCCAAGCCGCAGGTACACCCGGACACCCCGGAGCGTCTGCTGCACGTGTTGTCACTCAAGCCAAACAGCTAATCACCTCGGCCCCCTGCGGGGGGCTTTTTTCCCCGCCATGTCTTCCATCCCCCGTCGTTGCCGGGGTTGGGGGAGCTTTGCCCGGCGCGGGGCAGGCTTGCAGTAAAAGGGTTCACCATGGGATTTATACTAAGACGCTTCTCCTTCTATCTGGTCGCCTTCCTGGTGGCCGCCACCATCAACTTCCTGCTGCCCAGAGCCATGCCCGGAGATCCCGTCTCCGTCATGTTCGCCCGGGCCGGCGCCATGATGGAACCTGCCGCCCTCGAGGCCCTCAAGGCCACCTTCGGGTTCGTTGACGGCCCCATCACCACCCAGTTTCTCGCCTATGTGAAGAGTGTCTTCACCTGGGATCTCGGCACCTCGGTGCGCTACTACCCCCAACCGGTCGCCGACGTGCTCGGTCGCGCCATCGGCTGGACTCTGTTCCTGGTGGGCACCTCCACCATTTTGAGCTTCTCCATCGGCTCCATCGTCGGCATCTTCGCCGCCTGGTACCGGGGGGGACGCATGGACAGCATCCTCTCCCCGCTCACCCTGGTGATGCAGGCCATTCCCCCCGTGGTGGTCTCCCTGCTCGCCCTGTTCCTGTTCGGGGTCAGCCTCGGCTGGCTGCCCATCGGCTACGCCTACAGCCCGGAGATCCCCGCCGATTTCGGCTGGGAACACATCAAGAGCATCATGCTGCACGCCATCATGCCGGTGGGCACCCTGGCCATGGTGCAGGTGGGGGGCTTCCTCATCACCATGCGCAACAACATGATCAACCTGCTCGGCGAGGACTACATCACCATGGCCAAGGCCAAGGGGCTCTCCAGCAACCGGGTCATCTTCAACTACGGCGCCCGCAACGCCGTGCTGCCCAGCGTCACCGCCCTCTCCATGGCGCTCGGTTTCGTCATCGGTGGCTCCCTCATCACCGAGGTGATCTTCAACTACCCGGGTCTCGGATTGACCCTCTATCAGGGCATCCTGGCCCGCGACTACCCGCTCATTCAGGGGCAACTGCTCATCATGACCATCACCATGCTCAGCTTCAACTTCCTGGCGGACGTGCTCTACGTCTTCCTGGATCCCCGTCTGCGTACAGGAGGCAAATAAGATGCGTATGCCGACCATCCTCAAGATCCTGCTGGGCAACAAGAAGGCGGCCTTCGGCCTCGCCATCGTAGTCACCTTCGTGCTGATGGCCCTGTTTGCCCCGCTGCTCGCCAGCAATGAACCCACCAAGCGGGTCGCTCGCCCCCACCAACCCCCCAGCATGGAGCTGGTGATGGGCTCCAACCGCATGGGCCACGATCTCTGGGCCCAGTTCACCAGTGGCGCCCGCATCTCCCTGATGGTGGGCTTCGGGGCAGGCCTGCTGGTCTGCGCCCTCGCCATCGGCATCGGCATCACTGCCGGTTACTTCGGCGGCGTGGTGGACGAATGCCTCACCTTCCTGATGAACGTGGTGCTGGTGATCCCCAACCTCCCTTTATTACTGGTGCTCGCGAGCTTTATCGGGGAGGCGTCACCGACGGTGATTGCGCTCATCATAGGCTTTACCTCCTGGGCCTATGGCGCCCGGGTGATCCGTGCCCAGACCCTGGCACTGCGGGAGAAAGAGTTCGTCATCGCCGCCGAGGTACTGGGTGAGCCGGCCTGGCGCATCATTCTGGTGGAGATACTGCCCAACCTCATCTCCATCATAGGGGTGAGCTTCATCGGCTCCATCATCTACGCCATCGTCACCGAGGCGACCCTGGAGTTCCTGGGACTGGGTGATCCGACCGTGGTCAGCTGGGGCATCATGCTCTACAACGCCCAGACCTCCAGCGCCATCCTGGTGGGTGCCTGGTGGGAAATCCTGGCCCCCTGCTTTGCCATCGCCACCCTGGGGGCGGGTCTGGCCATGCTCAACTTCGCCATCGACGAGATAGCCAACCCGCAACTGCGCTCTCACAAGGGTCTGCGCCGCTGGAAACAGCTCGCCGCCCCCGTCACCCCCATTGCCGCCCAGGAGAAGACAGCATGAGCTCGCAACAACCCCTGCTGTCGGTACGCAACCTCTGCGTCGACTACATCACCGAGAGCGGCGACGTGCGCGCCGTCAATTCGGTCAGCTTTGACATCGCCCCCGGCGAAGTCTTCGGCCTCGCCGGCGAGTCCGGCTGCGGCAAGTCCACCGTCGCCTTCTCGGTGGCCCGGCTGCACAAGCCGCCCGCCTACATCAGTGGCGGCGAGATCCTGTTCAAGGGGGAGAACATCCTCGGCTTTGACGACGAGCGGCTGCGCAGCTACCGCTGGCGCCAGGCGAGCGTGGTGTTCCAGTCCGCCATGAATGCGCTCAACCCCGTGCTGCGCATGGAGGAGCAGTTCTGCGACGTGCTCTTGGCCCACAACCCCGGCATGACCCGCTACGAGGCCATCAAGCGCGCCCAGGAGCTGTTGGAGATAGTCGACATCCACCCGAGCCGGCTCAAGGACTACCCGCACCAGTTCTCCGGCGGCATGCGCCAGCGGCTGGTGATCGCCATCGCCATGGCGCTCAACCCCGAGCTCTTGATCATGGATGAGCCCACCACGGCGCTGGATGTGGTGGTGCAGCGGGAGATACTGCAGAAGGTCTACGCCCTCAAGGCAAAGTTCAACTTCTCCATTCTCTTCATCACCCATGACCTCTCGCTCATGGTCGAGTTCTGCGATCGCATCGGCATCATGTATGCGGGGGAGCTGGTGGAGGTGGCGCCGTCCAAGTCAATTCTGACTGCTCCCTTGCACCCCTACACCAAGGGGCTGGGCAATTCCTTCCCCCCCCTGCACGGGCCAAAAACCGTGCTGGAGGGGATCCCCGGCACCCCGCTCAACCTGCTGGAAGTGCCGGTCGGCTGCCGCTTCCAGGCCCGCTGCGGCAAGGTGCACGAACGCTGCCGCCAGGAATATACCCAGCTGGCCGAGATCCGGCCCGGGCAGCAGGCCGCCTGCCATCTCTATGACTCGGCCGAGGAATCCCTGAACCACCCCATCTATCTGGACAAGGCCGCTGGCTGTTAAGGATGTCTGTCATGCAAATCGCCCAAACCAACGCGCCCATCATCGAGGTCCAGCATCTCTACAAGGACTTCGCCGTCAACTCCAATGCCATCAAGAGCGGCAAGATGCGGGCCCTCTCCGACATCACCTTCAACCTGCACCGGGGCCGCGCCCTGGCGGTGGTGGGGGAATCGGGCTCCGGCAAGAGCACCATCGCCAAGATCATCGCCAAGATGTACAAGCTCTCCAACGGCCGCATTCTCTACCGGGGCCGGGATCTGGAGGAGTTCAACAAGGGCACCGCCCTGCTGGACTATCGTCAGAGTGTACAGATGGTGTGGCAAGACCCGTTCGGTTCGCTCAACCCGACCCACACCATCTACCACCACATCGCCCGTCCCCTGCTGCTGCACAGCAAGGTGCTCGACAAGAAAGATCTGCCTGACATGGTCTACGCCCTGCTGGAGAAGGTCGGCCTGACCCCCGCCAAGGCGACGGCGGCCAAATATCCCCACCAGCTCTCCGGCGGCCAGCGCCAGCGGGTCAACATCGCCCGCAACCTGGCGGTGGAGGCGGAAGTGGTGCTGGCGGACGAGCCCACCTCCATGCTCGACGTCTCCATTCGTATCGGCATCCTCAACCTGATGGAGCAGATGAAGAACGAACTCGGCGTCTCCATGCTCTACATCACCCACGACATCGCCACCGCCCGCTACGTGGCCGAAGATCTGGCGGTGATGTATGTGGGTCACATGGTGGAGTGGGGGGAAGTGGACGAGATACTGCACCACCCCCAGCACCCCTACACCCAGTTACTCATCTCGGCGGTGCCCGACCCCGAGAAGAGCATACACGCCGAGCTGGAGGGGGGCCGCAAGGGGGAGATACCGCTCTGGACCCCGGAGTCCCATGGCTGCCCCTTCGCCGGTCACTGCCATCAGGCCATGGCGCGCTGCAAGGAGAGCCTCCCCCCCGTGACCCGGCTTGCCGACAACCACTTCGTGCGCTGCTACCTGCACGAATAAGCCAGCCCCTCGCCGGGGGCGGCCTTCCCGGCCCGCAACACCTTCACCCGGGCCTCCTCGCGAGGCCCCTTCATTGCCCCAGACCAGGGAGTAAAGCTGGATGGAACTCTTGATCAATCAGGTGGGTTACGAGTGTGACGGGCACAAGATTGCCCTGCTGCAGACCGCCGCCGATGTGGAGATTAGCGGCCTGGTGCGACTGCGCCGCCTGCATGATGACCGCCTCCTGCTGGAGGTGCCTCTCCAGGCCGCAGGCCAGGTGCCCGGCTGGCAGGGGCGAGCTTATTGGCGCGCCGACTTCTCCGCATTCAAGGAGCCCGGCCACTACCGGCTGGAGGCGATAACAGCCCAAGGCATAGTCCGCTCCACCCGCTTCGCCATAGGCCAGGATCTGCTGACCGGCCGCTGCCTCTCCGATGTCATTCACTACTTCAAGGGCCAGCGCGCCAGCGGCACCTTCGATAGAGCCGACCGCCGTGCCCGCCTGTTTGGCACCAACCAGCACAAGGATGTGCACGGCGGCTGGTTCGATGCCAGCGGCGACATGAGCAAGTACCTGAGCCACCTCTCCTACGCCAACTACCTCAATCCCCAGCAGACCCCCCTGGTGGTGTGGAGCCTGCTCAAGAGCCGGGCGCTACTGGCGACGCGCCACGACATCGACGGGCTGAATCTCTGCAAGCGGCTCAGTGACGAGGGGCTGCACGGGGCGGATTTTCTCTGCCGGATGCAAGATGAGAGCGGCTTCTTCTACATGACCCTGTTCGACAAGTGGAGCAAGGATCCCGAGCAGCGCGAGCTGTGCGCCTACGCCACCCAACAGGGGCTCAAATCCGACCACTGGCAAGCAGGCTTTCGCCAGGGAGGTGGCATGGCCATCGCCGCCCTGGCCCGCGCCGCCCGCGAGCAGACCGGCGGCGACTTTGATACCAGCCACTATGCCGGGGCGGCCAGGCGCGGCTACCTGCACCTGCGCGAACACAACCTCGCCTACCTGGACGATGGTTGCGAGAACATCATCGACGACTACTGCGCCCTGCTGGCGGCGGTGGAACTGACCCGGACCCTTGGCCGCGACTGGCTCGGGGAGGCAAGGGAGAGGGCCGGCAGGCTCTGCGCCCGCCAGCGCTCCCACCCCGAGCTCGGCCACTACTGGAGTGCCAACGACGACGGCTCGCGCCCCTACTACCACGCCGCCGAGGCGGGTCTGCCGGTGCTGGCCCTGCTGGAATATCTGGGAGTCGAGCCGGATCAGGAGCGCCGCGCCCGGGTGAGCGCCGTGGTGCAGCAGGCGCTGGCCGCCGAGCTGGCCCTCGCCGCCCGGGCAGGCAACCCCTTCGCCCTTGCCCGCCAATATGTGAAGGGCGTCGACGAAGCCCCCCGCATCAGCTTCTTTATGCCCCACCACAACGAGTCCGGTTACTGGTGGCAGGGCGAGAACGCCCGGCTGGCGTCCCTCGCCGCCATGGCCTTCGCCGCGGCCCGCCACTTCCCCCAGCAGAGCCAGCTCCTGACGACGTTCGGCCAGCGCCAGCTCGACTGGATCCTCGGGCAAAACCCCTTCAACGCCTGCATGCTGGCGGGGCACGGCATCAACAACCCGAGCTACACCGCCGGTTATCCCAATGCACCCGGGGGGATCTGCAACGGCATCACAGCCGGGTTCGATGACGAGGCTGAGGTGGCTTTCATCCCCGAAGAGTACAAGGAGAGGCTGGATCAAAACTGGCGCTGGGGGGAGCAGTGGATCCCACACGGCGCCTGGTTCGCCCTGGCCATCATCTGGCAGAGTGCGCCGGAGGCCCGTCATGATTGAGTACTGGGTCGGGGTCGATGGCGGGGGAACGCACACCCGCGCTCGCATTCGGGACAAGGGGGGCAGAGTGCTGGGAGAGGGACGCGCCGCAGGCTCCAATCTGGAGCTCGGCATCCCCCTCGCCCACGCCAACGTGCTGGCGGCCATCGCCAGCGCCCGGCTGGCCGCCGGGCTTGGCATCGAGTGCGAACAGCAGATGGGGGTGGGGCTGGCGCTCGCCTCCGCCGAGCTGGCCGACTGCTACCACGCCCTGCTTAAGATGCCCTTCCCCTTTGCGAGCGTCAGGCTCACCTCCGACGCCTTCGGCGCCTGCCTCGGCGCCTTTGGCGGCCGCGAGGGGGCCATCCTCATCGCCGGCACAGGATCCGCCGGGCTCATCTACCGCCATGGCCGGCTTCATACCTGCTCAGGGCGCGGCTTCCCCATCTCGGATCTCGGCAGCGGCGCCTGGCTCGGGCTGCGCGCCATCCAGCAATCCCTGCTCTGCCACGACGGCATACTGCCCCCCAGCCTGCTCGCCGTGCGCCTGCTCGATCACTTCAAGCGGGATCAGGCCGAGGTGGTGCGCTGGGCCGCCCGCGCCATTCCCGCCGACTATGGCCGCTTCGCCCCCTGGGTGTTCGACGCCGCCAGCGACGGGGATGAGCTCGCCAACCAGCTGCTGGATGAAACCTGTGCCCAGTTGCAGACCCTGCTGGAGGGCATGGGGCTGCTGGGAGCCGACCGCATCGCCCTGCTGGGCGGCGTCGGCATGCGCCTGGCCCCTCGCCTGGGGCACCTCAACCTGGTTCCCCCGCAAGCCGATGCGCTGGAAGGTGCCATCCTGTTTGCCCAATCGGAGGCCTACCCATGTCTGAATCCTTGAGCCCTGTCGGGTGTGAACGATGCGCTGGAAAGGGCACAACCCCGTTTGCCCAGTCAGAGGCCTACCCATGCCTGCATCCCTGAGCACAGTCCACGCCGAGCCACCTGCGGGAGAGGACCCCATCTTGTTCACCCCATCAGAGGAATACCCATGTCTGCACCCCTGATCCATACCCAGATCGACCGTCGCGACGGTGAAGACGTCTGGTTCCGCTTCACCCTGAGCCAGCTCCCGGCAAGCCCCTGGAAGCTGCACTTCTGCCTGGCTCGCCACATAGATCCCCAGTCGGTGGAAGGGGGAGCTCTGGCGCGCCAGAGCGGTAGCTACAAGGTACTGGTACCCAATGAGGGGGTCAGCGAGCTGCGTTTTTGCTGCCGCAACACCCCCATCAAACGCTACTCCGATCTGCCCCAGGGCTTCTTCCTCAGCCTGACGGACGAAGGCGCCCAAGCCCAGCTGCAACCCGTGGTGCAGACGGGCCAGGATCTCGGCCTGCCGCCGAGCCCCGCCGTGACCCCCGATCTGCCCGAGGTGGAGCCCGCCAACGGCATAGTGCCCCAGCCGGTGCACCTGAGACTGCCGGAAGGCAACTTCCGCCTGGCCGAGCGAGCCCATGTCAGCGGCCCAGTCTCCCTCGCTCCCCTGCTGGCCCATTTCAACGAGCTGACGGGGCTCGCCCTAACACAGGATCACGACGCCGAGATCCACCTGGTCGAGGCGCCGCTTACCCCCGAGGGCTATGAACTCACCATCACGCCGGAGGAGATCCGCATCCGGGCCGCCGGGGAGGCGGGCTGGCGCCATGGTCTGGTGACCCTGGCACAGTGGTCCCTGCAACACGGGGAGAGCCTGCCCTGCCTCGAAGTGGAGGATGCACCGCGCTTCGGTTTTCGCGGCATCTTTCTCGACTGCGCCCGCCACTTCCACTCCATCGCCACCCTCAAGCGCCTGCTCAAGCAGATGAGCCTCTACAAGTTCAACCGCTTCCACTGGCACCTGACCGATGACGAGGGTTGGCGCCTCGAGATCAAGGCCTTCCCCCAGCTGACCGAGGTGGCGGCTTGGCGGGGACATGGCCTGGCGGTGGATCCTCAGCTCAGCGGCGGCCCCGAACCCTATGGCGGTTACTACACCCAGAGCGAGGTGTGCGAACTGGTGGCCTACGGCGCCGGGCTCGGCATCACCATCATCCCGGAGATAGACATCCCGGGTCACTGCCACGCGGCCATCAAGGCGCTGCCAGAGCTGCTGCGAGAAGAGGCGGACAGCTCCCGCTACCTCTCGGTGCAATATTTTGACGACAACGTGCTCAACCCGGCTCTGCCCGGCACCTATCGCTTCCTGGAGGCGGTGATCGACGAGGTGTGCGCACTCTTCCCCGGCACTCAGGTGCACATGGGGGGGGACGAGGTGCCGACCGGGGTCTGGACCGACAGCCCCGCCTGCCAGCAGTTGATGGCAGAGCAGGGCTACTCCGATTGCCGGGAGCTGCAGGGCCACCTGCTGCGCCACTGCCAGCAATACCTCGCGGCCAGGGGCAAGCAGATGCTGGGGTGGGAGGAGATACTGCACGGGGACAAGGTGAGCCGGGACGCCACCATCTTCGCCTGGACCAGCTTCCAGGCGGGGCTGGATGCCGCCTCCGCGGGTTACCCCGTGGTGATGGCCCCGGCCCAGTCTCTCTATCTGGATCTCGCCTGGAGCCCGGACATCCATGAACCCGGGCTCTACTGGGCGGGGACCCTCAATCTGGAGCAGGTCTACCGATGTGATCCTGCACCGGTCGATTTCCATGCCAACGATAACATCCTGGGGGTGCTGAGCCCCTTGTGGTCGGAACTGGTCACCTCTCGCGATCGTCTCGACTACATGTTGTTCCCGCGCATGCTCGCCACGGCCGAGGTGGCCTGGAGCGACCCCGCCCGCAAGGCCTGGGATCACTTCGCCGCCCGCCTGCCCGGCCAGCTGCAGATCCTCGATCAGTTACAGGTGCGTTACCGGGTGCCACAGAGGTAGTGTTGTTTTTCTCTTTTTGGCGACCTTTTGGTCGCCATTTTTTTACCACTAAACAACAGAAATCCAACCTGGCCCCTACTTTTACTCCGCCTTTGTTGGCAAAATAAGGCCCCCGATGAGGCCGGGCAAGACGCACTGCGCCCGGGCCTGCATCCGGCTCAACCACAATAACAACCAGCAACGCCTCGGAGCTTACCCTTATGGCCCGCAAACACGTCCAGATCCAGGACAGTGAAGTTGAGTTCCCCGCCGACGTGCAACTCGTCTCCACCACGGATCTGCGCGGCGTCATCACCTACGCCAACCCTGCCTTCTGCCGCATCGCCGGCTACCAGGTCGATGAACTGGTCGGACACAACCACAACCTGGTGCGTCACCCCGACATGCCCAAGGCCGCCTTCGCCGACCTCTGGGATCGCCTCAAGGAGGGCAACCCCTGGCGCGGCATGGTCAAGAACCGCTGCAAGGATGGCCGCTATTACTGGGTCGACGCCTATGTGACCCCCATCTACGAGAACGGCAAGATAAGCGGCTACCAGTCGGTGCGCTGCAAGCCGGAGCCCCAGCTCAAGCTGGTCGCAGCCCAGGCCTATCAGGCCCTGCTCAAGGCCGAACAGGGCGGCGCCAGCAAGCTGCCCTCCCTGCACAGTACCAGACCCCTGCTGCTCGGCCTGCTGATGCTGGTGCTCTTTGGCTGGGCGGCCTTCTCCCAGGGTGCCCTGACCGTGCTGCTGATGCTGCTGCCCCTGCTGGCCGTCGCCGGCACTTACTGGCGCGAGCTCATCTCGCTGCCACGCTACCTCAAGCGGCTCGGCCAGCAATATGACAGCCTGACCCGGCTGGTCTACTCGGGGGATGCCCCCGGCGCCATCGCCGATTTCCATCTCAAGATGCTGCAGGCCCGCATTCGTACCGTGCTGGGTCGGGTCAACGACGCCACCCATCCCCTGCAGACCCTGGCGACCGACCTGCAGGACTCTTCCCATCAAGCCTTCCTCGACATCAACGAGCAGGACGCCCAGACCCAGCAGATGGCCGCCGCCATGACCCAGATGGCCAGCACGGCCCACGAGATAGCGCGCAACATCCTGGACACCAACAGCCAGGTGACAGAGGCACGCAGCAGTTGCCAGCACACGGTGCAGCAGCTGGATCAGACCGAGCAGCAGATGGAGCTGCTGGCCAGGCAGGCGGAGCATGCCTTCCACTCCGCCGTCGAGCTGGCGAACGAATCCGAGCGGATCGGCAGCGTCATGGGCGAGATCCAGGGCATCGCCGAGCAGACCAACCTGCTGGCCCTCAACGCCGCCATCGAGGCGGCGCGGGCCGGTGAGCAGGGACGCGGCTTTGCGGTGGTGGCGGACGAGGTGCGCACCCTCTCCACCCGCACCCACAAGGCGACCGAACAGATCCAGGGCAGCATCCGCCAGATCCAGCAGACCCTGGGACGCTGGCAGGGGATGATGCAGGACAACCTGGCCCAGACCCGCGAGTGCGCCCTGATGACGCGCCAGGGCTCCGGCAACCTGCATCTGGTGCTGGGGGAGATAGATCAGGTGACCGAGTTCTCCACCCAGATAGCCGCCGCGGCCGAACAGCAGCAGGCAGTGGTGGAGGAGATCAGCCGCAACATCCACCAGATCTCCCAGTACTCCCGCGCCAACAGCCAGAAGATCCAGGCGGTGGACAACTCCAGCCAGGAGCTGCTCAAACGCGCCAGCGAGCTCAGGGGGCTGAGCCAGACCTTCGGCTGAGCCGGATCCCCTGTTGCCCCCCAGACCACGGAAGCGCCACAATGGTGGCGCTTTTGTTTCACGCCGAGTAACACACCATGATGATGACCCCTCCCCCTTCCCCCTTGAACAAGGTGGCGCGCATCGAGGCTATCCTGGCCCTGATCCCGGCCGGCCGCGTGGTGAGCTATGGTCAGGTCGCCGATCTCGCGGGCCTGCCCGGGCGGGCGCGGCTGGTGGGAAAAGTGTTGCGGGAGACGGACAAGACGCTGCCCTGGCATCGCGTGCTGGGCGCAGGGGGCACCCTCTCCTTGCCCAAGGGCTCGGCGGGGTTTGATGAACAGGTAGGAAGATTGCAGGAAGAGGGGGTGCCCGTGATTGGCGGGCGGGTCAGGATGGGGGAGTGGCAGTGGCAGCCCGACCTCGCCGAGCTGCTCTTTCTGATCCCGTTCTAGTCCCTTTCTGGGCGATTTCGCTAATCGCTGGCAAGGGGGCCCAGGATGTCGTCGCAACGTACCTGCACCGGGATGGTTTCATCTTCCCGCTGCAGCAATACCAGCAGACTCTGCCTGTCCACTTCCAGCACATAGGCCGTTCCTTCCCGTGTCAGGCAGGTCATGCCTGGCCGGATTTCATGTATCTCCATGACAACCTCCCTGTCTTGTGCTGCCATCCATGCAGCCCTCTCAGTATACCGCCATCTCCCAATAAAAAGGCCCCTCGCAAGGGGCCTCTTTCATCATGGTATGAGCGGTAGTGGATCAGGCTTTCTTTGCCTTGGGCAGGCTCTCCTGCCATTTTCCATTGTCGTAATGGGCGGTCCAGCCCGTTGCCTTGCCGTTCACCTCCGTCATCACGTACTGCTCCTTGCTCTTGCGGCTGAAGCGCACCACGGATGCGTTACCGTCAGGATCTGACGCCGGGGCGTCGGCCAGGTACTGATGCTTGGGCGACAACCGATCGCGGAAGCGCTTGAGTTCCTCCACCAGAGGCGCACGAGTCTCGCGGGATTTCGGGAAGTTGCTGGCGGCGAGGAAAAGGCCGGCGGCGCCATCACGCAACACGAAGTGGGCGTCGGACTGGGTACACTTGAGCTCGGGCAGCGGCACCGGATCTTCCTTCGGCGGCGCGATGTCGCCGTTTTTGAGGATCTTGCGGGTGTTCTTGCAGGTCTCGTTGGTGCAACCCATGTACTTGCCGAAGCGGCCGTTCTTGAGCTGCATCTCGGAGCCGCAGCGATCGCATTCGATGCTCGGACCTTCATAGCCCTTGAGCTTGAACTGACCCTGCTCGATTTCGTAACCGTCGCAGTCCGGGTTGCGACCACAGACGTGCAGCTTGCGGCTGTCGTCGATGATGTAGGCATCCATGGCGGTGCCGCAGACACCGCAGCGGTGCTTGGCGCGCAGCGCCTCGGTCTCGGCTTCGTCCCCGTCGGTGGCGGAGACGAACTCGTCCGCACTGACCAGGTTGATGGTCTTCTTGCAGCGCTCCTTCGGCGGCAGGGCATAGCCGGAGCAGCCGAGGAAGACGCCCGTGGTGGCAGTACGAATACCCATCTTGCGGCCGCAATCAGGGCAGTCGATGTCGGTCAGCACCATCTGGTTGGCTCGCATGCCCCCCTCTTCCGCCGGCTTGTCGGCCTGCTCCAGCTCCTGGGTAAACTCGGCGTAGAAGGCGTCCAGCACCTTCTTCCACTCCAGGCTGCCTTCGGCGATGCCATCGAGCTTGTCTTCCATCTTGGCGGTGAACTCGTAGTTCATCAGCTCGACGAAGTTCTCCACCAGGCGGTCGGTGACGATCTCACCCATCTTCTCGGCGAAGAAGCGGCGACTCTCGACCCGCACATAGCCGCGATCGACGATGGTGGAGATGATGGAGGCGTAGGTGGACGGGCGGCCGATGCCGCGTTTTTCCAGCTCGCGCACCAGGGCCGCTTCGGTGAAGCGGGCGGGCGGCTTGGTGAAGTGCTGACGGGGATCCAGCTTGACCAGCGTCAGGATCTCGCCGACGGTCACCGCCGGCAGCTGACTGTCTTCCCCCTTGCGGCCCATGGGCGGCAGGGCCTTGGTCCAGCCGGCGAAGCGCAGGGTGCGACCACGGGCCTTGAGCTCGAACTCACCGGCCTTGACGGTCAGGGTGGAGGAGTCGTACTGGGCCGGGGTCATCTGACAGGCCACAAACTGGCGCCAGATGAGGTCATAGAGCCGCATGGCGTCGGGCTCCATCCCTTCCAGCATCTCGGCAGTCACCTGCACGCTGGAGGGACGGATCGCTTCGTGGGCCTCCTGGGCGCCGGCCTTGGAACCATAGAGATTCGGATCGCTCGGCAGATAGGCGGCGCCATACTGCTCGCCGATATATTCCCGCACCGCCTCGACCGCCTCTTTGCTGAGGTTGGTGGAGTCGGTACGCATGTAAGTGATGTAACCCGCCTCATAAAGGCGCTGAGCCATCATCATGGTCTTCTTGACCCCGAAGCTCAGCCGGGTGGAGGCCGCCTGCTGCAGGGTGGAGGTGATGAAGGGGGCGGACGGCTTGGAGCCGGTCGGCTTGTCTTCCCGGCTCACCACCTTGTAGTCGACCCCTTCCAGGGCGGCCACGGCGGCGAAGGTCTCGGCCTGGGTCACCGGCTTGAAGTCGACGCCGTTGCGGCTGACCACTTCCATCCGCAGGTCGGCCTTGTCACCGGTCAGCAGATCGGCGTTGAGATCCCAGAATTCCACCGGCACGAAGGCCTTGATCTCGCGCTCTTTATCGACGATGAGGCGCACCGCGACGGACTGCACCCGACCGGCGGAGAGACCGCGGGCCAGCTTCTTCCACAAGAGCGGGGAGACCATATAACCCACGACGCGGTCGAGGAAACGACGGGCCTGCTGGGCGTTGACGCGATGGATGTTCAGCTCGGACGGCTGGGCAAACGCCTCCTGGATCGCGGTCTTGGTGATCTCGTTGAACACCACGCGCTTGTAGCGGCTGTCGTCGCCGCCGATGATCTCCCGCAGGTGCCAGGCGATCGCTTCCCCTTCTCTATCCAAGTCGGTTGCGAGATAGATGGTGTCGGCCTTGGCGGCCAGACTTTGCAACTCGCTGACCACTTTTTCCTTGCCGGGCAAAATCTGGTAGTTGGCCTGCCAGCCTGCGGTCGGGTTGATCCCCATCCTGGAGAACAGGGCGTTGCGATCCTTGGCCGCCTTCTCGGATTCGCTGAGCTTGATGCCGCGAATGACAGGTTTTTTGGGCTCTGTGCTGCCGCTGCCGCTGGTCGGCAGATCGCGCACGTGACCGACGCTGGATTTCACCACGTAGTCCTTGCCCAAATATTTGTTGATGGTCTTGGCCTTGGCCGGAGACTCCACTATGACCAGTGATTTGCCCATGCTGTAACTATTATCCTCATTGCACCCGACGGGGTTGGCGTGCGGTTTTGTGGGGCTGTATAAGAGATTTGACGGGAAAAAGCAATCTTGTGAACAAATTTGCCATGCAGCCCGAACCACCTTGCTTCTTTATTTATTAATGCGAAGGGGACGCGCGGGAAGCAACCGCTTTTTTGTTTTTATGCTATATCCCCCCCTTTTTTAGATTGGAAATGACATATCCAGCCACCCCCGTCACATAAAAAACCATCTTGGTTATCAGCTTGTTACAAAGGATGAAATCTCTTTATAATGGCCGCACGCCGCAGCTTTGTGCGCGGAAGGAACCGCTCCCCATATAAAAATCGAAAGGATGTAGTCATGAAGCACTTCGAGGTCAACTTCGACGGCCTGGTCGGCCCCACCCACAACTATGCCGGTCTCTCCTATGGCAACGTGGCGTCCCAAAGCAACGCCAAGGAAGCGTCCAATCCGAAGGAGGCCGCCAAGCAGGGGCTGCGCAAGATGAAGGCGCTGACCGAGCTCGGCATGACGCAAGGGGTGCTGGCGCCACAGGAACGGCCGGATCTCGCCACCCTGCGCCGCCTCGGCTTCACCGGCAACGATGCCAGCGTCCTGGCCCAGGCCGCAAAACAGGCCCCCGCCGTGCTGGCCGCCTGTTACTCCGCCTCCAGCATGTGGACCGCCAACGCCGCCACCGTCTCGCCAAGCGCCGACACCCAGGATGGCCGCATCCATTTCACCCCCGCCAACCTGACCAACAAGTTCCACCGCTCCCTGGAGCCCGAAGTGACCGGCCGCATCCTGCGCGCGGTGTTTAACAACGATCGCCACTTCAGCCACCACCAGCACCTGCCGGAGAACGATCACTTCGGTGACGAGGGGGCCGCCAACCACACCCGCCTGTGCCGCGCCTACGGCGAGGCCGGGGTCGAGCTGTTCGTCTATGGCCGCAGCGCCTTCGACGTCTCACAGCCCGCCCCCAAGCGCTACCCGGCCCGCCAGACCCTGGAGGCCAGCCAGGCCATCGCCCGTCTGCACGGGCTCGGGGAAGAGAGCGCCGTCTTCATCCAGCAGAACCCGGACGTGATCGATCAGGGGGTATTCCACAACGACGTGATCGCGGTGGGCAACCAGAATGTGCTCTTCTTCCACCAGCAGGCCTTCCTCCATACCGAGGCGGCCCTGGCCGAGGTCCGCACCAAGTTCGGTGAAGGGGAACTGCACTTCATCGAAGTGCCGACCAATGAGGTGTCGGTGCAGGACGCGGTGAAATCCTATCTGTTCAACACCCAGATCCTGACCCTGCCCTCCGGCGAGATGGCGATCATCGCCCCCACCGAGTGCCGTGACAATCCGGCGGTCTCTGCCTATCTGGCCAAGCTGGTGACCCTGGGCACCCCCATCAAGGGGGTACATTTCATGGACGTGAAGCAGAGCATGCGCAACGGCGGAGGCCCCGCCTGCCTGCGACTGCGGGTCGCCATGAACGACGCCGAGCTCGCGGCGGTCAACCCGGCCTGCCTCATCAACGACGGCCAGTTCGCCCGTCTGGACAACTGGGTCGAACGTCACTACCGCGACAGCCTGGCACTGGACGATCTGCGCGACCCGGCCCTGGTGCTGGAGACCTGCACCGCCCTGGACGAGCTGACCCAGATCCTCAAACTCGGCTCCGTCTACCCCTTCCAGCGCTGAGGCGCGCCATCGGCCTGCAGAGCCGACGCAATAAAAAAGAGAGCCGGGCAATGCCCGGCTCTCTTGTTTCAACCTATTGAACTGTACCTCAGCGCCAGGGACTCTGCTGCCACAGGCGACCGAGGGCACCCTCCAGCCCCAGTGCGGCCTGGCGGCCCAGCCGCTGGGTCAGACTTTTGGGCTTGCGGTAGCTGATGCCGACCACCTTGTGGTGGCTGGCCTGGGCCAGCAGGTAGTCATCGCTGGTGCAGAGTGCATCCACCAGGCCGAGCTGCTTGGCCTGGCTCGCCAGCCAGTGCTCCCCCGTGGTGACCTTGTCGATGTCGAGGTCGGGTCTGTGCTCGGCCACGAACCCCTTGAAGCGCTCGTGGATGGCCCCCAGCTCCTCGCGAAACTTCTCCCGCCCCAGATCGTCGTTCTCGCCGAACATGGTGATGGTGCGCTTGTACTGGCCGGCGGTGTGCATCTCGAATTCGATATCGTGCTTCTTGAGCAACTTGTTGAAGTTCGGCAACTGGGCTATCACCCCGATGGAACCGACGATGGCAAAGGGCGCCGCCAGTATCTTGTCCGCCACACAGGCCATCATGTAGCCACCGCTCGCCGCCACCTTGTCGATGGCCACCGTCAGCGTGATGTCCTTGTCACGCAGGCGCTGCAGCTGGGAGGCCGCCAGGCCATAGCCGTGCACCACACCGCCGCCGGACTCGAGGCGCAGCAGCACCTCGTCCCCGGGCCGGGCGACCCCAATCACGGCGCTCACCTCTTCCCGCAGGGAGGCCACTTCCCTCGCATCCATGCTGCCGTGAAAATCGAGCACAAAGAGCCGGCTACGCTCATCGGTCGCCTTGGCGCGCGCCTTGTCTTCGGCCTTGCGTGCCTTGTCCATCTGCTTGCGCTCGGCCTTGCCGGCCAGGGCCGTCTGCAACTGATGACGCCCCTGCTCCAGCTCGCTGGAGAGATCGGTCACCACCAGCTCCCCCTTGCGGGTCCTGGGCTGACGGCTGCTCGCCACCATCAGGACGACGGCGCCGATGGCCAGCAGGAGGGTGAGGGTCTTGGCCAGGAACAGGCCGTATTCGGTCAAAAATGCCACTTGATGCTCCGCGCTATGTTCGGTTTTTTCACATAGTAAGGAGTTTGTCGGCGCCGCGCAAAAACTCTGCCCTGGCCCAGGGCCATCTTGCGCCAATTCAGGCTACCGCCCTGTTTTCTTCACATTTTTGCCGTCTCATGCTGGTCAACGGCAGGGCCGGATCAGTACACTTGCCTCCTCTATTGCGCCCATCCGCCACGGATTTGTTAACAGGAGTGCACATGCTCGATTATCAGGCCCCTCGGGATCTGCTCAAGGACAAGGTCATTCTGGTAACGGGTGCCGGTGACGGTATCGGCCGCGAAGCGGCGCTCACCTATGCCGCCCACGGTGCTACCGTGGTACTGCTCGGTCGCACCAGCGCCAAGCTCGAGGCGGTCTATGACCAGATAGAGGCGGCCGGTCACCCGCTGCCCGCCATAGTCCCTGTCGATTTGAAAGGGGCCACCGCCGCCCACTACCGCGGCATGGCCGAGACCTTCTCCCAGCAGTTCGGCCGCCTCGACGGCGTGCTGTTCAATGCCGGCCTGCTTGGCACCCTCTCCCCCTTCGAGCACATCCAGGAGAAGGAGTGGGACGAGGTGATGCAGGTCAACGTCAAGTCGGAATTCCTGCTGACCCAGGCGCTGCTGCCCCTCATTCGCCAGACCGCCAAGGCGCACGGCGAGGCCTCCATCGTCTACACCTCCTCCAGCGTGGGGCGCAAGGGACGAGCCTACTGGGGCACCTATGCCATCTCCAAGTTCGCCATCGAGGGCATGATGGAGGTGTTGGCGGACGAGCTGGAGAACACCGGGGTGCGGGTCAACACCCTGAACCCGGGCGGCACCCGCACCAGGATGCGGGCCAGCGCCTTCCCGGCGGAAGATCCCCAGTTGCTGAAGACCCCAGCCGACCTGATGCCGCTCTATCTCTATCTGATGGGGCCGGACAGCCGTGGCAAGACCGGCCAGACCTTCGTGGCCCAGCCCAAATAAATCAACACACTAACCAGATGGGGTTAAAGTGAAGGGGGGCGCCAGTCGCGCCCTGTTGAATCCCATCGGCCCCTGACAGGTTGCACTATGTTTCGTCCCAAGAGCACGTTTGAGCAATGGCGGATCTTCCAGGCCGTGGTGGACTGTGGCGGTTACGCCCAGGCCGCAGAGGCGCTGAACAAGAGCCAATCCTCCCTCAATCATGCGGTCGCCAAGCTGCAACAGAGCCTGGGGGTGGCCCTGCTGGAGGTGAGAGGGCGCAAGGCGGTGCTGACGCCGGCGGGGGAGATCTTCCTCAAGCGGGCCCGCCAGCTCAGCCAGCAGGTGGAAGAGCTGGAGAACCTGGCCAACAACCTGGAGCGTCAGTGGGAGCCGCAGATCAACCTCTATGTGTCGGTGCTGCAACCACGCGAGCGGCTCTATCGGGCGTTGGCGCACTTCCATCCCCGCAGCCGGGGTTGCCGCATCAATCTGCACGAGCGGATCCATTGCCACTTCAATGCACTCCAGGTGGGGGATCTGATGCTCTCCGAGCACCTGCCCCACGATCGCACCGGTCTGCCCCTGGACGAGGTCTGCCTGTTGCCGCTGTGCGCGGCTGAACATCCCCTCGCCGGGCAGGAGGAGCCCATCACGGCCGAACTGCTCGCCAGCCATAACCAGATAAGCCTGCACCCCCCCATCCACCGCTCGGTGGACTGGAACGATGCGGATGACACCGGCTGGAAGGCGACCCACTATCGCGAAGTGCTCAGCATAGTGAGCCTCGGTCTCGGCTATGCCTGGGTACCACGCCACCTGGTGCAGGAGGAGCTCGCCAGCGGAGCCCTGGTGAGGCTCGATCTCGCTGGCGGCAGCGAGCGCTACCTCTACACCTACCTGCTCACCCCGTCGACCGATGCCCTGGGGCCGGCAGCCGAGCTGCTGCTGCGCTGCCTGCGCAACGAATACCAAGCCGACAGCGGCAAATAGCCCCGCGCCGGCCAACGCGGCCTGCCCCTGCTCATCCCGTCAGGCCCTCGCTCGCCCGCCCCGGGCACCTCACACATTGGGCACCCGCCAGCAGGCGGCCAGCGCAGCCAGCGCCAAGGCGGTGGCCACCATGAAGACCCCGTGAAAACTCCAGATCTCCGCCACTGTCCCCGCTATGGCACCCGCCATGATGGAGCCGGTGCGGATGCTGTTGGCAAACAAGGTGGTCGCCACCCCGGCCCGGCCCGGCATCAGATCCTGGAAATAGGACATGCCGATGCCGGCGACGATGCCGATGAAGATGGCGTTGAGCAGTTGCAGCGCGATGAGAGCCCCCTGACTCGACAGGGTCACCAGCCCGGCGTAGAAGCCGACTCCGGCCAGCACCGCCAGCAGCATCATGGGCCGCTTGCCAAAACGCCGGGTGTAGTAACCCGCCAGCAGCATGAAGGGGATCTCCAGGGCTGCCGCCGTGCCCATCAGGATCCCGGCCAGCTTCTCCTCCAGTCCCAGCTCACGGGTGATGTAGAGCGGCATGTTGATGAGGTACATGCTGTTGCAGGTCCACATCAGAGTGGAGGCGATGAAGAGCGCCCGCACCGAAGGATCTCGCCAGCTGCTGACCCGCTCCCCTTCGCCCCGGGTGCTCGGCAGCGGCAGGGAGGGTAACCAGCGCCAGACCACGAAGGCACAGATGAGATAGGCGAGGGCGGAGGCCAGATACATCACCTCGAAGCCGTAGCCGATGGCGAGCGCGAAGGCCGCCGGTGGCCCAATCACCCAGGCCAGGGAGAACTGGGCCCGCAGCACCGAGCTGAACATGTCCGCCCGCTTGTTGCGGCTGTCGGCGTATTCGCGCGCCAGGGCAAACAGCTGGGGGCTGGCGGTGGCGGTCAGGCTCGCCAGCACCACCCCCAGGCTCACCAGCAGCCAGTATTGCCGGTTCCAGGCAAACAGCAGGGAGAGCACTATGCCGGCGACACAGCAGCGCAGGATCAGTTGCTTGCGATCCCCCCCGCTGTCGGAGCGATGGCCGAGCCACTGGCTGATTAAGATGCCGATCACCGCGTTGACGGTATAGAAGAGCCCCACCAGAAAGGGGCGCACCTGCACCTCCTCGGCCAGAAACAGGCTCAAGGTGGGCACCTGGAGTGCCACCGCCACCCCGGTCATGAAGGTCACCGCGATGAAAGAGAGAGAGACGGGATCCGGCCTCTTGCGGGCAGCACTCAGCAAACTCATAGAGATACCATTGATATGGAAGAGAAAAAGGGAGCCAGAAGCCGGCGGGTGTACAGTATGACGACGATTATTTTATGCGATTATCAACAGCCACCTCAAGGGTTGCGAGGCCACGTCCAAGTCCGTACATTGGTAAACCCTCTGGCCAGTACAAGGATTTCACATGTTTGATTTTGATCGGGAGATAGATCGCAGCGGCACCATGAGCCTGAAGTGGGACAAGTACAAGGGTCAGGATGTGCTGCCCATGTGGGTGGCCGACACCGACTTCGCCTCGCCCCCCGCCGTCATCGA
>NZ_CDBZ01000038.1:0-129 GCF_000819985.1 Aeromonas media
CCCTTGCGCAGCCCCGCCGTCAGTGCCACCCCGACCGCCCCGAGCAGGCTCAGCACCGGGGTGCCCAGCGCCAGGGTTGCCACCACGGCCAGATAGGTCCTGATGTCCAGGGAGAGCAGGATGGCGAGC
>NZ_CDBZ01000038.1:375-8316 GCF_000819985.1 Aeromonas media
AGAGCAGGATGGCGAGCAGCGGGGAGACCAGCAGCAGCGGCAGGCCGGTCAGCAACCAGTGAGCGATCACTTTCGCCAGCGCCAGCAACCCGAGGGGATGGGGCATCAGCATCATCTGCTCCAGGGCGCCGTCGCTGAAATCATCGCGAAACAGCCGCTCCAGGGAGAGCATGGCAGCCAGCAGGGCCGCCACCCAGATGATACCGGGGGCAATGCGGGCCAGCAGCTGGGGCTCGGGCCCGATGCCGAGCGGAAACAGGGTGATGACGATGAGGAAGAACCAGAGCGGATTGAAGATGTCGGCACGCTGGCGCAGGGCCATCAGCAACTCGCGGTGAATAAGGTGGATTACGGCGCGCAGCATGGCTACTCCTGCAACAACGAGGTCAGCGACAGTGTCTTCAGGCGCCCCTGCATCAGGGTCAAGTCCTGATGGGTGGTGAGAACCACCATGCCGCCGCGATCCGCGTGAGTCAGGAACAGCCGCTCCAGCACCTTGACCCCCTGCTTGTCGATGGCGGTAAAGGGCTCGTCGAGGATCCAGAGCGCCGGGCGCTCCGACAGCCAGAGCCTGGCCAGCGCCACCCGCCGCTGCTGCCCGGCCGAGAGCTGGCCCGCGGGATAATCCTCGAAACCGGCGAGGCCGACCTGGGCCAGCACCTGCCAGAGATCCACGTCGCCCTCGGCCGTGCCGTGCAGCTTCTGATAGAAGGAGAGGTTCTCGAGGGGGGTCAGGGTCGCCTTGACGCCGGGCTGATGGCCCAGGTAGAGCAGGCTGGCATGGTACTCATCCCGGCAATGGCGGATGTTCTCCCCGTTCCAGCACACCTCCCCCGCGAAGGGTTGGGAGAGGCCGGTCAGCAGACGGAGCAGGCTGGTCTTGCCCACCCCGTTGGGGCCTTCAATCTGCATCAGATCGCCCGAACGCACCGCGAAGGAGAGATGTTCAAACAGGGTGCGATCTTCACGCACGCAGCTCAGATTGTTGGCTTGAAGCAGCATGGGGATGTAATCGTTGAAAATGAGGCGGCCTGCATCTTAACACAGGATCCGGAGGCGTCTTTTCAAAGATGCCAATAATCAACAGGATTTGTGGGGGAGATCGCGCACCGGCAGAAGAAGATGTGGCAGGGGGAAACTGGAGTGACCAGGCACGGGCAGAGGGAGGGGTGGCAGGGAAGAGCGGGGCGGCCAGTGCCTCCCCTCTCGATCTGAAGCAGGGGTCAGGTGCGCCCCTTGCGCAGGGAGATCAGCAACTCGGCTTCGGCCTGGGGCAACTCGCATTCGCTCATCACCTCGTCGAGATCGGCGCCAAGCTCCACCATCTTGGCGGCGCGGCTGTAGAGGCGGCGCTCCGGATCCTGCAGGGTCAACTCCTGCTGGCTATCCTGGATCTTCTGCATGGCCCCTTCGGCGGATTGCAGGCGCTGACCCATGCCGATGGCACCGGTATGCAGCTCCATCATCTGCTTGCGCAGACTCTCGAGTTGCCCCTGCAGCGTCTCCATCCTGGCCTCGGACTCTCGCTGACGGCGGCGGTGACCCAGAATACCGTAGAGGGCCAGCACCAGCGCCAACAAGGACAACCCCAAGGCTGCTAATTCAATCATCAAACTGTCACCTTCCTCATCACAGGGTCCCGCTCGGCGTCAAGGTGCCGCGGGCAAATCCGGGACCGCTGTTGTATCACTTTTTGACGCGCCGTTACAGGGAGCCGATATCGTCCCACTCTTCGTCGGAGAGCAGCTTGTTGAGATCCACCAGGATCAGCAGCTGACCGTCGCGGTTGCTCACACCCTGGATGAACTTGGCGCTCTCCTCGGTGCCCACTGCCGGGGCAGCGTCGATCTCGGAGGAGCGCAGATAGACCACCTCGGCCACGCTGTCCACCATGATGCCGATCACCTGCTTCTCCGCCTCAATGATGACGATGCGCGAATTCTCGCTCACATCCCCGGCGGGCAGGCCGAAGCGGGAGCGAGTGTCGATGACGGTCACCACGTTGCCACGCAGGTTGATGATGCCCAGCACATAGTCTGGCGCACCCGGTACCGGGGCTATCTCGGTGTAGCGCAACACCTCCTGGACCTGCATCACGTTGATGCCATAGGTCTCGTTTTCCAACTGGAAGGTCACCCACTGCAGCACTTCGTCCTCGGCCAGATTCTGTGCAATATTGCGCTTCTCTGTCATCTTCTTGATCCTTGTATGAACCCGTCAACGGGTAAAATTAGCAATAAAACCATGGCGGTGCCGATGTTGTCAGCGGCCTTCAATGTTCACGCCTCGGCCAAGGAGCACCAAGAGCTCCCTGACGTGCAGCAGGGCACACATCTTCTCCTTGACCATGCCCGCCAGCCAGGGGCGTTTCCCCTCCTGATGGCGCCACTTCACCTGATCCCGATGCAGCAGTTCGGTGCCCTTCAACTGATGACAAGCCAGTCCCCAGGGTGATTCCCCCAGCATAATCAGATATTTGTACTCGTCTATCTCCAGATGCTGGCCCGGCATGACCCACTGGGCCGTGTCGACCACGTTCATCTTCTGCTCCCGGGAGGTCATGATCCCCTTGTACCAGCCCGGCTGGCCGAACAGGGAGGTCACCTCCCCCAGCTGGTGAATGCCGCCGAGCTCGGTCAGGGGTACCGCGAAGGTCACCCCGGCCACGTCGAAGAAGAGCGCCTGAAACTCGTTGCCGGTATCCAGGTTTTCCCAGGCCGCAGGGGCAGGCTCAGGTTCCGCCGCCAGCGCGGGTTCGGCCAGTGCCAGGGCGACGGGCTCGGCGATCACCGGGATCACCTCGGGCGTCACCAAGGCCACCTCGACTGGCTCGGGCTCCGCCTCGACCTCGAGCTGGAAGGGCTCGACATGCACCTCCTCATGGCTCAGGACATCCATCTCATCCTGCACCTGGCTCACCTGGGCGAGCAGCTCGCTCAGTTGCGCCAGTCGGTTGTCGGTTTCGAGATAGGGCGCCGCAACCACCTCGGGCAAGGGGGCAGGCTGAGGCTGTAACTGCAGCACAGGGGCCGGCGGCTCGTCGTCCGGTCCTTCCCGCAGCAGGGCGTCATCGAGCAGCAGGGAGTGGAAATAGTCATCCATGGCCCGAACCTGGGTGGTCTCTCTCATGGCTTCACCTCCTGGGTCCGTTGACGCTCCAGCGCATCGAGATGGTTGAGCAGGGTCTCGTAGGCATAGGTGCCACGGCTGCCCGGTGCATAGATGGACGGGGGGATGTGCAGCAGGCTGGCATCCCGGAATTTGGTGTCGATGGGAATGACCGCATTCCACACCGCCTCCCCATACTGCTCCTTGATGGATTGCAGCGTCATCAGCGACGCCCGGGTACGCTTGTCGAACATGGTCGGGATCACGGTATAGCGGAACTTGTCCCGCTTGGATCGCTGCATGATCTCGAAGGTCTTCATCATCCGCTCCAGCCCCTTCAAGGCCAAAAACTCGGTCTGCACCGGCACCAGGATGCGATCGCAGGCCGCCAGCGCGTTGACCATCATCACCCCCAGCACCGGCGGGCAGTCGATGAGCACATAGTCATACTGATCCTGCACCCTGAGCAGGGCACGCTTGAGCACCAGCCCCATGCCTTCCCGGTTGCCCATGACCCTGTCCAGGGTCGCCAGCGTGATGGAGGCAGGCAGCAGGTGGATGTTCTCGAACTTGGTCTTGAGGGTCATCCGGTTGACCAGCTCGGCACTGGGCTTGGCCGCCTGGAACAGCTCGTAGAGGGTGCCCTCCAGCCGGTCCGAGTCAAAATCAAAATAAGAGGTCAGGGAGGCATGGGGATCGGTGTCGATCAGCAGTACCCGCTGGCCACGCTGGGCCAGAATGCCCGCCAGGGAGACGACCGTGGTGGTTTTACCGACTCCACCCTTCTGATTGGCAACCGTCCAAACAATCACTGTATCAATCCTGCCTTGTTGTTATGCGTATGCCACCACCGGGCAGCGTCACCACTCTGACGTTCTCGCTGTCGACGCTCTGTGGCGCGGCCGATGCCGGCGTCGCCGTCAGGGGTTTGGCGGGGGACGCCGGCACCCAGGCGAATCTGGAGATGGCGACCACGACCTTGCGATTCTGTAATCGCCCCTGCTCGCTGCCGTTGTCGGCGAAGGGGGAGAACTCCCCATAGGCCTCATAGGCGAGCCGCTCGGGGGCGATGCCCTTGACCACCAGGGCGCCGAGCACAGCCTCGGCGCGGGCGGCAGACAGGGTCCAGTTGGAGCGAAACATTTCGTTGTTGATCGGCTGGTTATCCGTGTAACCCCGCACCCTGACATAGTTATCGACCGGTTTCAGAATACCTGAAAGCGTATCGAGCACCGGGGCCGCATTGCTCCCCAGAAAGGCGCTGCCGCTGCGAAACAGCAGGCCGGAACTCAGCTCCACCGTCAGCCAGTTGTCATCCTTCGCCAGCTTGACCACGCCGGCCTCCACCAGGGCGCCCATGGCCTCCTGCAACTGCAGATCGATCGTGGCAAGGGCCGTGCCATCTTGCTGGATCGGGGTACCCGTGATAGGAGCGAGCGAAGGCGACGGGGAGGCCTGGCTCTCCAGCAGAGAAGACGCCGCCGACACCGGATGGTTAAGCAGGGAGTTGCCCTGCCCCTCCAGCAAGCCGTCGCTACGCGGAACCTGGTTGAATGCCTGGGTCATGCCCTCGATGACGGCGCGGTACTGCTCCTTGTTGACGATGGCTACGGAGTAGAGCACCACGAAGAGGGCGAAGATGAGCGTCATGTAATCGGCATAGGAGACCAGCCAGCGATCGAGATGTTCTCGCCCTTGCAGGTGCAAACGATAGCGCTTGCGCATGGCTATTCCCCTTTCAGATACGCCCGTAGCCGCCGTTCAACCTGCTGGCCATTCTCCCCGTGGGCGATGGCCAGCAACCCTTCCAGCGTCATCTCCTGATAGAGACCGTGGTGGTAGTGGAATGCCCGCAGGCGATTCGCTATCGGCAGATAGAGGAGGTTGGCAAAGCCCACCCCGTAGATGGTCGCGACGAAGGCGATGGCGATGCCGGCGCCCAGGGTGCCCGGCTCTTCCAGGTGAAACATGGCCTGGATGAGGCCTATCACGGCCCCTATGATGCCTATGGTCGGGCTGTAGCCCCCCATGGCCTCGAACACCCTGGCAGCGTGTTCGTTGCGCTCCTGTTCGATGTCGATATCCGCCTCCAGCAGGCGGCGGATATCGTCGATGGAGACCCCGTCCACTATCATGGTGAGGCCCTGGCGGGTGAAGGGATCGCTCTCCTCTTCGGCCTGGTTCTCCAGCGCCAGCAACCCCTGCTGGCGCGCAAACTGGGCCCAAGCCTGCAGGCGTTCGGCCTGTTGCACCAGATCCCGCTGTGGCGGAAACAGCATCCAGCGGGCTTGGGCGAGTGCGGCCAGCATGTACTTGCGGGGCGTCTGCAGGATGACGGCACCCCAGGTGCCCCCGACCACGATGACGAAGGCCGGGCCATCCAGCAGGGTCAGCAGGCTGCCACCGTGCCACCACTGGGCGACGGCCACGGCAGCCAGCGCCAGCACCAGGCCGAACATGCCCATGGTCAGCGACCCAACTCGACCAGGATGCGCTGGGCAACCCTGTCCAGCGGCAGGGATTCGCTGGCGATGCCCGCCTTGGCAACCGCCTGGGGCATGCCGTAGACCACGCAGGAGGCTTCATCCTGCGCCCAGATGGTGGCGCCCTGATCCTTGAGCAGACGCGCCCCGTCCCTGCCATCGGCCCCCATGCCGGTCAACACGATGGCGAGCACCTTGTCGCCGTAGATTTTGGCGGCCGAGGCGAAGGTGATGTCGACACAGGGCTTGTAGTTGACCTTGTCATTGCCCTCGATGATGCGAAGACGAGCACCGGGCCCACGCCCTTCCAGCAGCATCTGCTTGCCACCGGGGGCGAGATAGGCGTGACCAGGCCTCAGCACGTCACCGTCCTCTGCCTCCTTGACCCCGATCTGGCACAAGCCGTTGAGACGAGCGGCGAAGGCCGCGGTGAAGGTGGCCGGCATATGCTGGATTAACAAAATCGGATGGGGGAAATCTCCCGGCAGCTTGGTCAGCACGTTCTGCAGCGCCACCGGACCGCCGGTGGAGGTGCCGATGGCCACCAACTGATAGCTCTTGCCGCTGCGCTTGAAGCTGGCGGGGGCTGCGGCGGCGCGGACCGGTTCTGGCTGGCGCTCAAGAGGACGTGCCAGGGCAGCACCGAGGGCGGGACGCACCGCGGGCTCCGGCGCCCGGGGTCTGGTGGCCGCCATCAGGAAGCGCTTGCGGGCAATCTCCCTGACGCGCTGTTGCAGCAGCTTGACCGCCTCATCCTTGTCACGGGCGATGTCTTCAAACTTCTTGGGCAGAAAATCGAGGGCGCCGGCATCCAGTGCATCCAGGGTCGCCTTGGCCCCCTCATGGGTCAGCGAGGAGAACATCAATATGGGGGTCGGACACTTGGCCATGATCTCGCGCACGGCGCTGATGCCGTCTAGCACCGGCATTTCGATGTCCATGGTGATGACGTCAGGCCGCAACTGCAGCGCCTTGTCTACCGCTTCCCGGCCGTTCTGGGCCGTGTCGATCACCGTCATCAGAGGGTCCTGATTGATGATCTCGCTGACCCGGCGACGGAAGAAACTCGAATCGTCGACCACTAATACCTTGACTGCCATTGTTATTCTTTTAACTCCTTGAGCCAGCCGCTCAGTGGCGGCGGGCATAAGCCTTGAGCAGGCTGGGCACGTCCAGGATGAGGGCGATGCCGCCATCGCTGGTGATGGTGGCGCCGGCCATGCCGGGGGTCCCTTGCAGCAGATTGTCCAGAGGCTTGATCACCACCTCTTCCTGACCGATGAGGTTGTCCACCACGAAGCCCACCTGCTGGGTGCCGATCTGGACGATGACCACATGGCCTGTGTCCTGACGGGCCGTCTTGCCGGCACCACGGACCAGCCACTTGTGCAGGTAGAACAGCGGGATCGCCTTGTCGCGCACTATGATGGTGAGCTGGCCGTCCACCACGTTGGCCTTCTTCAGATCCAGGTGGAAGATTTCGTTCACGCAGCCCAGCGGCAGGGCAAAGGTCTGTTCACCCACTTCCACCATCAGGGTCGGCAGTATGGCCAGGGTCAGGGGCACCTTGATCTCGAGGCGGGTGCCCTTGCCCCAGGTCGAATCGATGTGCACCGAGCCATTGAGGCTGACGATGCTGGTTTTCACCACATCCATGCCGACGCCACGGCCGGAGATGTCGGAGATCTCGGACTTGGTGGAGAAACCGGGGGCGAAGATCAGGTTGTAGGCATCGTTGTCGCTCATGCGCGCCGCGCTGTCGGCATCGAGCACACCACGGCTGATGGCGATGGCTTTGAGCTTCTCCGGATCCATGCCAGCGCCGTCATCTTCGATGCAGAGCAGGATATGGTCACCCTGCTGGGAGGCGCTCAGGGTGATGGTGCCCTGACGGGGCTTGCCCGCCTTTTCCCGCACGTCTGGCATCTCGACCCCGTGATCGCAGGAGTTGCGCACCAGGTGAACCAGGGGATCGGCCAGGGCCTCTACCAGGTTCTTGTCGAGATCCGTCTCTTCACCCACCATCACCAGCTCGATATCTTTCTTGAGGGTGCGGGCGAGATCGCGCACGACGCGAGGGAAGCGGCCGAAGACTTTCTTGATAGGTTGCATGCGGGTCTTCATGACCGCGCCCTGCAGATCAGCGGTCACCACATCCAGGTTGGCCACCGCCTTGGACATCTCTTCGTCATTGCTGGCGATGCCGAGGCTCACCAGGCGGTTTCGCACCAGCACTAGTTCCCCCACCATGTTCATGATGACGTCCAGGGTCTTGGTATCCACCCGCACCGTGGTGTCGTTTTGCACCGCACTGCTCTCGGGGGCCGCCTGCTTGGCAGGGGCGGGTGCC
>NZ_CDBZ01000039.1 GCF_000819985.1 Aeromonas media
AAAAGAGCACACTACCAGATTCGCTCCCCGGATGCCGCGACCGCCGTCGTGGTGAGGCAGGCGGCGGGCTTGACCCTCGGCTGCTGATTCATGAGACAATTGCGGGTGGGAATGCCACCGTACTCATTGAGCTGGGCCCGATCGAACGGCAGGCCGAACTCGGTGCTGGTGATCTCCCAGGCATCCAGGTGCAGGGGCATGGAGTCCACCAGGGTGCCGTCCATATCGAAGATCAGGGCGTCGTATTGTTCAAACTGGAACTGCTCGGACATGGGGTACTTCCTCCTCGGCTAAAAGAGCACACTACCAGATCCGCTCCCCGGATGCCGCGACCGCCGTCGTGGTGAGGCAGGCGGCGGGCTTGACCCTCGGCTGCTGATTCATGAGACAATCATGCGCTCTGCGCCTCGGGTGCCGGCATCTCACAGTAGCGAGCCTCTTTTATGTCCCCAAAAACCGTCTTCTCGAGCGTGGCCCTGGTGATCGCCCTGGGCTCACTGGAAAAGAGCATAGTCACCACCCCCTTGCCCATCATTGGCGCCGAGCTGAACGCCGGCGCCGCCCTCACCTGGGTGGTCACCGCCTACCTGCTGGCGGCCACCGCCGCCCTGCCCATATACGGCAAGCTGAGCGATCTGTTCGGCCGGGTACGGATGCTCAACATCGGCATAGGCCTGTTTCTGGCGGGGTCGGTGGCCTGTGCCCTGGCCCAGGATCTGACGACCCTGCTGGCGGCCAGGGTGTTGCAAGGGTTGGGGGGCGGGGGGCTGATCGCGCTCGCCTTCACCGTCATCGCCGACTGCATTCCCCCGCGGGAGGTGGGCAAGTATCAGGGCTACATCTCGGCGGTCTATGCGGTCTCCAGCATCGCCGGGCCCCTGCTCGGGGGTTATTTCACCGAGCAGCTGAGCTGGCGCTGGATCTTCTGGATCAACCTGCCCCTCGGGGCCCTGGCGCTCTGGCTAGTGAACCGCAACCTGGGCCACCTCAATGTGCGCCGTCACAGCCGCTTCGACTGGAAGGGGGCGGGGCTGCTCATCACCGTCACCACCCTCTCCCTGCTGCTGCTCTCGCCGGAAACCACGCTGTCCGCCATCTGGCTGGCGGCGGGGTTGGCCCTGGCCCTGCTGTTGCTCATTCTGGTGGAACGACGGGCCCAGGATCCCATACTGCCCGCCCATCTGGCCCGCTTGCCCGGTTATCTGGTGAGCGTGCTGCTGGCGCTGGCCTCGCAACTGCTGATGTTTGCCGTGCTGGTCTACCTGCCGCTGCAGATGCAGTGGCAGAAGGGGATGGGGGCCAGCGAGAGCGGCCTCTACATGGTGATCTTCATGGTCTGCATCACGGCGGGGGCCTTCGTCGGCGGCAAGCTGATCGGCCGCACCGGTCATTACAAGCGCTTCGTGGTGGCGGGCTTCGCCCTGGCGGCGCTGGCGCTGTGGCAGATCCATTTCGATCTCTTTGCCAATCTGGGGCTGGGCTTCGCCGGTCTGGGGTTGGGGCTGGCGCTGCCGGCCCTCTCGGTGGTGGTGCAAAACGCCCTGCCGCGGGAAGATCGCGGCATCGGCATGTCCCTGTTCAACTTCGGCCGTGAGCTGGGAGGCGCGGTCGGGGTGGCTATCTGCGCCGTGCTGTTCCACAGGGCCCTGCCGGCCGGGACCAGCCACAACCTGGCGAGCCTGAGCCCCGCCGAGCTGGCACCGGGGTTCAGCGCCACCTATGTGGGCATGGCACTGATCGCCAGCGCCGCTCTGCTCATCACCTTGCTGGCCCTGAAACGCCACGAGCTGGCCAGCATGCCGGCCTGATGGCTGCTATCCGATACAAAGAGGGCTCCCCGCGGGGAGCCCTCTTCATTGGTGCAGGCTGGAGCCTTTCTTCCTGTTTCGCGGCCTTCTGTCAGTCTGCCGCTTATCGGGCGTCGGGGCGGGAGGGCAACCTGACCGGCTCGGGTCGCTGGCGCTCGGTTTGGGCGTCCAGCTCCTTGCCGAGGAAGTAGTTAAGGAAGGTACGGATCACCGCGATGATGGCGAGACGAACCAGCTCTTCTTTACTCGGCGCGACCGTGGTGGCCAGGATGTCGGCGGCGAGCTGGAACTCCAGGGCCAGGATGAGCCAGCTGCCAAAGCAGAGGCGGATGCGGGGAAAACCGGGTTCGTGATCCCGCACCCGTGCCGCCAGCCAGAGGGTCTTGCCCAGCCCTGTCACCACGCAGGCGATAGAGATGATCTCCAGCAGCAGCTGGAACAGCTCGACCCCGTGCATCATGCCCTCTCTCAGGCTCGCTATCTCAAACACTCGGGTCACCTCCCTGATTCAAAAGGGACACTTTTAACACGGCATGGGGGAGGGATCCAACTCAGAGCCCCTTGAGCAGCATGGCGACCTGCGCGAGAGCATGACGGGCCGCAGGGCTGATGCCCGCCAGCTGGAAGAAACCGTGGATCACCCCGAGCTGCCGCTGACAGGTGGCGGCAACGCCGGCTTGCAGCAGTTTGCCATAGAGGGCCTCTCCCTCGTCACGCAGGGGATCGTACTCGGCCGTGAGGATATGAGTGGGCGGCAGTCCCGCAAGATCAGGATGGTGCAGCGGGCTCGCCTCGGGATGGCTGGCGGGCAGCCTGCCCAGATAGGCCTGAAACCCGCTGAGCAACATGTCACGGGTGATAAGGTAGTCCTCACCGAGCTGCTGATAGCTGTCACTGTCGCCCGCAGCATCGAGCATGGGGTAGATGAGGATCTGGGCGGCGGGCAGTGAAGCTCTCACCGCCTTGAGCCGCAAGGTGGTGACCAGGGCGAGGTGGCCACCGGCACTGTCGCCTGCGAGTGCGACCCGCCCGGGATCGCCGTGCCACTGCGGCAGCGCGGTCATGATGGCGAAGGTCGCTGCCAGCGCGTCGTCATGGGCGGCAGGATAGGGATGCTCGGGGGCGAGGCGGGTATGTACGGCAAACACCAGGGCATGGGCACTGTTGCACAGCATCCGCATCTGGCGATCGTGGGTCTCGAAATCCCCGCTGACGAAACAGCCGCCGTGGAAATAGATCAGCACCGGATAAGTGGTGGAAGGGGGGGGATTTGGGCTGGTAGAGCCGGATGGCGTAGTGATCGGCCTGCCACTCTTCGATGGCGCCCACCTCTTCCCGCTCGCCCCCCAAGACGACAGAGGCAAGATAGCCCTCACGCCTGGCCTGCCAGCTCAGCTTGCTTGCCTTGGGGCGACCTGCGGCGATGAAGTCCGCCACCATGGTGGCGAGTGCGGGTTCGAGTCCTGTATTCATGCTGCACCATTAACTGTATATAAAAACAGGCATTGTGCGCTTTTGGCCCGAGACTGCAACCGGGGTTAGCTGAGGCAGCTCACAAAATCAGGCTTCAATCAGTGTGAATTCAATTACATAGAGCGGCGGCAGTGCGGGGTAGATGTCCCGGATGACGGTTTTGAGCTCGGCGAGGGTCATGTTCTCCTGGCGAGCGTGCTCGTCGGTCAGCTCATCGAAGGCCACGGGGGTGACCGAGAGCACCTCTATGGCACCAAAGGGCTGGTGCTCCGGGTTGGTGAAGAGCGCGAGGCGCTGGCCGGGCTGCCAGTTGGCCTCGCTCTCGTCGCGGATGGTGATGGTCTTGCGGCCGGACTGGATATCGGCGACAAAGCGGCCGAAGAAGGTGAATTCCGGGTAGGTTGGGGTGTGAACAGACATTTTCTCTCCGAAGGACAAGGGGTGAGCAGGGGCCGGATCAGCCAGTGGCTGGCCCATTCTAGGTGTGCTGGGGAGGGCGCGCAGCACTTTTTGCCAGACGGGCGCTGGGGCGCTTGCTCTGCCTTGCAAAGTGGCTGCAAGTGAACCCGAATGTGCGATGATGTGGGCTCCTCTTTCTTGATATGTAACAAAATGGAGGGGGACTGGCTGTGGTCTGATGGCGTCTGGCGCGGTTCTTCGCCCGGCGGACATGAACGAAAGGAGCGAGTGTGAATTCCGAGTTGATCTGGGTGCTCAGTATGCTGGTGGGTGCCATCTTCCTGTTTATTACCAACAGGGTACGCATGGATGTGGTGGCCCTGTTGATCATCATCCTGTTCGTGTTGAGCGGCACCCTGACGCTGCCACAGGCGCTGGCGGGGTTCAGTGATCCCAACGTCATCCTGATCGCCGCCCTGTTCGTGGTGGGGGATGGGCTGGTGCGCACCGGCATCGCCTATCAGGTGGGGGATGCCCTGGTGAAGGTGGCGGGCAGCAGTGAGACCCGGTTGCTGGTGCTGCTGATGGTGGCGGTGGCGACCCTGGGGGCCGTGATGAGCTCAACCGGTGTGGTGGCCATCTTCATCCCCGTGGTACTGAGCGTGGCGAACCGGATGGGGATCCCTGCCGGACGGCTGATGATGCCCCTCGGCTTTGCCGGTCTCATCAGCGGCATGATGACGCTGGTGGCCACCCCGCCCAACATGGTGGTGAACAGCGAGCTGATGCGCCACGACATCCAGGGCTTCGGCTTCTTCGGTTTCACCCCCATGGGGGTGCTGATCCTCGGGCTGGGGGTGATCTACATGCTGCTGATGCGTAACCGTCTGGTGCGCGAGGGGGAAGAGGGCAAAGGCAAGCAGGCGGGGCGCAGCACAATGCGCGATCTCATCCGCGACTATCGCCTGGCCGGGCGGGCGCGCCGCCTGGCGATCCGCCCCGACTCTCCCCTGATAGGCCAGACCCTGGACGAGCTGCAGCTGCGTGCCCGCTTCGGGGCCAACGTCATCGGGCTGGAGCGCTGGCGCAAGTTTCGACGGGTGATGGTGACCGTCTCCGGCGTCACCGAGTTCCAGGCCAAGGACGTACTGCTCATCGACATGTCCGACCCCGAGGTGGATGTGCGGGAGTTTTGCACCGAGGCGCGGCTCGAGCCCATGATATTGCGCGGAGAGTATTTCTCGGATCAGGCGCGGGAGGTGGGTATGGCCGAGGTCTCCCTCATTCCCGAATCCCGCCTGCTCGGCAAGAGCATCCGCGAGGTGGCGTTTCGTTCCCGCTACGGCCTGAGCGTGGTCGGGATCCGCCGCAACGGTGAGGCGCTCACCGGCAAGCTGGTGGATGAGCCGCTGCTGATGGGGGACAGCCTGCTGGTGGTGGGCAACTGGAGCCTCATTCGCCAGTTGCAGACCCACCACCGGGACTTCCTGCTGCTCGGCCTGCCCGCCGAGGTGGACGAGATGGCGCCGGCTCGCAGCCAGGCCATCCACGCCCTGATTGCCCTCACGGTCATGATAGTGCTGATGGTGACGGATCCCGTGCCCAACGTCATAGCGGCGCTCATCGCCTGCCTGCTGATGGGCAAGTTCCGCTGCATCGACATGGAGAGCGCCTACAAGTCCATCCACTGGCCGACCCTGATCCTGATCGTCGGCATGCTGCCCTTTGCCCTGGCGTTGCAGGAGACCGGCGGGGTGGATCTCATCGTCGGCGCGCTGATCTCGGCGGTAGGGGAGATGGGGCCCCGTGTCATGCTGGCCAGCCTGTTCGTGCTCTGCGCGGCCATCGGGCTCTTCATCTCCAATACGGCCACCGCTGTGCTGATGGCGCCCATTGCGCTTGGTACTGCCCAGCAGATGGGGGTCTCCCCCTATCCCTTCGCCATGACCATTGCCATTGCCGCCTCGGCGGCCTTCATGACGCCGGTCTCCTCACCGGTCAATACCCTGGTGCTCGGGCCCGGCAACTACAAGTTCATGGACTTCATCCGCGTGGGCGTGCCGTTTACGGTGCTGGTGATGGTGGTGAGCGTCATCGCCATCCCCTGGTTCTTCCCGTTCTGAGCTCGTTTGAGGGAGACAAGGAGTGCAAGCGGCCTGCGGGCCGCTTTTTATTGGCTATCCTTCCCGACGCTGTGGGATGAGGTTCGGGCTGACAAGGTAGTGAGCAGGGAGAGCGGCAGGGGAGGAGACAAGGGCTGAAATCCGGGCACAAAAAAACCAGCATAAGCTGGTCTGTTTGGTACTGCCTTGATGGTGCGGAAGGAGAGACTCGAACTCTCACGCCTAGGGCGCCAGAACCTAAATCTGGTGCGTCTACCAATTTCGCCACTTCCGCAATATTAATGGTGGCTATGACGGGATTCGAACCTGTGACCCCCGCATTATGAGTGCGATGCTCTAACCAACTGAGCTACATAGCCGTTTGTTATCGACCACCAAGTGGAAGAGAACAAAATAATGGCTGGGGTACTAGGAT
>NZ_CDBZ01000040.1 GCF_000819985.1 Aeromonas media
ATCATGGGTAATCAGGTAAAATTTAGCTCGTAGGTTCGAATAGCGAAGCGTATTCGGACGATCGCGTCATGTCGCTCAAAACCAACCCGGCCTAAGCCGGGTTGATTGCATCAAGAGTGGGAAAAATCAGAGCGCCTCCAATCTCGCGTAAGCCGTCACCAGCCACTTGGCGCCGACCTCATCGAACTGGATCTGCACCCGGCTCTGCTGGCCGACCCCTTCGAAGTTGAGCACTATGCCTTCCCCGAATTTCGGATGGAGCACCCGCTGGCCAAGCTTGATGCCGCTGGCGTCGAAGCTCTGCTGCACCTCGTTCTGGCTGAAGCGGCCGTACTGGGTGGGGCGGCTCACCTGGGTGCGCAGCCGGATCTCTTCCAGACACTCGGCGGGCATCTCGCGGATAAAGCGGCTCGGCTTGTGGAACATCTCGCGGCCGTAGATGCGGCGGCTCTCGGCATAACAGATGTAGAGCTTCTCCATGGCGCGGGTCATGCCGACGTAACAGAGGCGGCGCTCTTCCTCGAGCCGCCCCGACTCCTCGGTGGATTGCTGGCTGGGGAACATGCCCTCTTCCACGCCGACCAGCAGCACCAGGGGGAACTCCAGCCCCTTGGCGCTGTGCAGGGTCATCAGCTGCACAGCATCGGCGTATTCGTCCGCCTGATTCTCGCCGGATTCCAGCGCCGCGTGGGCGAGGAAGGCCGACAGATCGCTCATGTCTTCCAGCTCGTCCGGGCGCTGGTATTGACGGCAAGCCGTCACCAGCTCGTCCAGGTTCTCTACCCGTGCCTGGGACTTCTCGCCCTTCTCCGCCAGATACATGGCCTTGAGGCCGGAATTTTGGATGGCGATGTCCGCCTGCTGGTGCAGGGGCAGCATGCCAACCTGCTCTTCCAGCGCATCGATGAGATCGACAAAGCCGCGCACCGCGTTGCCGGCGCGGCCGGTCAGCACCTTGTCGTTGAGCAGCGTCTTGGCCGACTGCCAGAGGTTCTGGCCCTGATCCCGGGCGTTGTTGCGCAATATCTCCAGGGTGCGATCGCCGATGCCCCGGGTCGGGGTGTTGACGACCCGCTCGAAGCTGGCGTCGTCGCCTCTGTTGTTGATAAGGCGCAGGTAGGCCATGGCGTCTTTAATTTCCTGGCGCTCGAAGAAGCGCAGGCCGCCGTAGATGCGATAGGGCATGGCGTCCTGCATCAGCGCCTCTTCCAGCACCCGCGACTGGGCGTTGGAGCGATAGAGGATGGCGCAGTCGGCCAGCAGGCCGCCCTTCTCCTTCCAATCCTTGAGGCGGCCGACCACGAAGCGGGCCTCGTCCACCTCGTTGAAGGCGGCGTACAGAGAGATGGGATCCCCTTCTGCCCCCTCGGTCCACAGCTCCTTGCCGAGCCGCTCCGAGTTGTTGGCGATGACGCAGTTGGCGGCTTTCAGGATATTGGCGGTGGAGCGGTAGTTCTGCTCCAGACGTATGGTCTCGGCGCCCTGGTAATCGGTCAGGAAGCGCTGGATGTTCTCTATCTTGGCGCCGCGCCAGCCGTAGATGGACTGGTCGTCGTCACCCACTATCATCACCTTGCCGGACTCGCCCGCCAGCATCCGCAACCAGGCGTACTGGATGCCGTTGGTGTCCTGGAATTCGTCCACCAGGATATTCTGGAAGCGATCCCGATAGTGCTCGAGGATGTGGGGCCGGTTCAGCCACAGTTCGTGGGCGCGCAGCAGGAGCTCGGCAAAATCCACCAGACCGGAGCGATCACAGGTCTCCTGATAGGTCTTGTAGATCTGCTGATAGGTGCGGGTGACGGGGTCGCCGTAGAGGTCGATGTCGCCGGGGCGCAGCCCCTCGTCCTTCTTGCCGTTGATGTAGCCCATCACGGCGCGCGGGGCCCAGTGCTTCTCGTCGAGGTTGAGCGCCTTGAGCACCCGGCGGATCAGGCGGTACTGGTCGTCGGAGTCGAGGATCTGGAAGTCCTGGGGCAGGCCCGCATCCAGATGATGGGCCCGCAGCAAGCGGTGGGCGATGCCGTGGAAGGTGCCTATCCACATGCCGCGCACCCCGTCGCCAATCACCTTCTCGACCCGGCCGCGCATCTCGGCCGCCGCCTTGTTGGTAAAGGTCACGGCGATGATGGAGAAGGGTGAGCAACGCTCCACCTGCATCAGCCAGGCGATACGGTGCACCAGCACCCGTGTCTTGCCCGAGCCGGCGCCTGCCAGCACCAGCAGATTGCTGCGAGGGGCCGCCACCGCGTCTCTTTGCTTGTCGTTGAGCCCGTCGAGCAGGGTTGAAACGTCCATCACCACTCCTGTTTATTTATACAGGCGGCGATTATACGGCCTGAGCGGCCAGAGACCAACCGGCAGGATCAACGAAGGGGGCGGTGATAGTTCCGATATTGGCCCAACACATCACCGGAAAAGCTGAGCAGCATGGCGCGTGGTGCATCCAACACCTGATGGACAGGGTCAAAACGAAGGAAGGCTGCGTGCAAACGGCCTTCAGGCAAGGTCACTTCCGTGCCGCCCATCATGAGCTGGCCATCCTGATAATACCCATGCTGGAAGTGCACTATGGCGGCGTCCACCATCAAGGTGCCTTGTTTGAGCTGCAGTGACTCACGTTGCATTTCTCGCAACGCAAAGAGACTGGACAATGACGGACGCCCGCTGGGCATCCGCTGCAAGTATTCGCGGGTGATCAATTGATATTGCAACTGACCCTGACTATCGAAGACACGCTCCCGATAATCTTTGTAGCGTGCCAACATGCCGGCAGCTTGCGCCGCCGGCATCAGCAAAAAGAGCGCTCCCAACAGGAGCGCTTTGCATTGTTTACAGCTGATCGGCACAGCTGACCTTGTTGTCATCCAGATCGGTACAGGAGACGAAGACCTTGTCAAAGGTCGAACCAGCCAGCGGCGTCATCCGGGTTGACCAGTCATAGCTCACACCCTTGGCATAGATGGTGGTGTAGCTGTTATCAGGTTCCTGCATCCAGCCAATGTACTCCAATGCACCGCGATCGCTCTCGGCAAGTGCCTTGAACTCGTCGCTCGAGATGAGACACATGGGCATACCCATTGCCTTGGACAACTCGGCATCCCGCTCGCCCACAGAACCAGCGCAGGCGCCCGCCACCTTGATGGTCACATCACTGCGATCCAGCATCTCATCGAAGAACGGCAACACATTGATGTTGTACTTCACCCCTACGTTCTGAGGCTCCCAACTCATGCCAGTGTTGACGTACTCGGTCTCGGTATCTTCCCACTGGATAGTGGCCACCTTGCCCGAGAAATGGTCGGCCAGCTGCTTCAGGGTCGCGGCATTGGCATCGATCTCCTCCTGGCTCAGCGACTCATCCAGCTTGCTCTGATCGACGGTCAGTGCGAGGCCCACTGCATCCTTCAACTGCGCCTTGGCCTTGCCCAAGCGCACCTTGGCATCATCGGTCAAACGGAAGAAGTCGGCATGATTCATCAGGTTGTCCGGCTCGATATCCAGCTGACTGAACTGAGCCTTGAAGGTGTTGGCGCTCTCTTCATAAGTGGTGCTGGGCTGCATGCCCCAGGACTGTTTGATGTGCATGCGCGGCAAGGTCACCTCTTCTTCCTGGGTGGCATAGGCATTGTCCAGACCGTACTGGTAGGAGGCGGCAATATTGAGTGCCGATGCCATCGCCATCGCCGAGGCCCGCAGGGCCTTGGCACCGTCGAAGTTGAGGGTGACAGACTCGTCATCACCATAGGTAGCGCTGTAATCCGGATCCTGGATGTCAGCCAGGGTAGCGGCGACTTTTTCCATGCTGTCGGCATAGGCGCCCATCAGCTGGGCCACGTCACGGGTATAATCCTTGCCACCTTTGAGCGCCACGGCAGCGGTGCCGGGGGTGTGGATGATCACATCGATCACCTTGGCCAGGCTGGTACTGTAACCACTGCCAATGGCAGAAGATGTGAAGCCCAGGCGCTCGGCAACCACGGGGTTGTTGGTCACCTCGAGCATGGTCAGCATGGCCAGCACAATCTGGCGATCTACCTTGCCACTGTCTGTGGTTTCAGCCTGCAGCGTGCCTTTGTAATCCTTGAGCTTGCTCTCGACATCCAGATTCTTCAGATCGGTCAGCCCCTGCAGATCGGAGAGTACCTTGTCGACCGCGACAGAGCGGCCATTGACACCTGCCAGGGTGGCGGAGAGGTGGTCTTTCGCTGCGGCCAGGGAGACGACGTCCTTGGTCAGACCCGCAGTCTTCAACGCTTCGACCAGTGAGGTGTTGAAGGCGTCGTCGCTACCCAGTTCGATGATCCCCAGCTGCGCGACCTGTGCCTTGTCGAGGGTGATGCCATTTTCTGGATTGCTGTCGCTGTCGAGTGTCTGCAGCAATGCGGCAATGCGGATCGCTCTCTCCTTGTCGTCACCGGCCAGGGTGTATGGCGTCACCAGCGAGTTGCCAGCCTTGAGGGTCACGGACCCCAGACGCTGGTTACCCAGTGCGAAGGAGCAGTTGTCACCATCATCAAACAGGAATTCACCCTTGGCGTTGGTCACACCAACGTAGTCGTCACACTGATAGTCGAGGCCATCCACGACCGAATCCAGGAAGACGGCTGTGTGCTGGGGCTTGCTGCCCGTATCTGTGCCACCGCCGTTATTGCCACCACCACTGTTGCCGCCCCCATTATCGTCACCACCGCCCCCGCAAGCGGTCAACATGACACCGGACAGTACGCAAGCCACAGCCATACTCAGCACGTTTTTTTTCATTTTTATCACCCGAACAAATGTAAAAAATACGCCCCCATCCTGGGGGCGCAATCAATTCGGGCACACCCTAGCGTACTCATATGAAAAACACCAATGCATTTCCATATGAGTGTGGTCATTGTCACTAACGACAACCGCGATCGGGGGGCGGCACCAACCTGGCGGGCAACTCTGGGGGCATTTGCATCAATAAATCAGCAGCAACGTCATGGAACTGGATTAATAACGCCCCACTCACCTCTGCAGACCATCCGGTAACAGGAGCGGCATCCTCCCCCATGATTTGGTGCCGATAGAAACCACTTTTTTCATCGTCAGAGGAAAACGCTTGCGCATAACCTCATGAATAGAAACACAAATGTCGTTTGGCGCCTATTAATCGCAGCATTTAACTCTGCAAACAAACCTAAAAACAAACACTTATAAAGCAATTTGCTTATATTTCAAACCGTTAACGCAAACGTTTTTCCTCTATGATCCCCTTGACCCACAGGCTGGCTCACTTACAGTTAGCCAGCGTGCTTTATGACCTGCCAAGACAGGTTGTGGACCCTCACATAACAATCAAGGATACGATCGTGACTAAAGTGCTCAAGCTGGCCACCGTGGCCGCCCTCACCCTCGCTGCCCTTTCTGCCCAGGCAGCCTCCGAGCCCGCCGTCATCTATGACACCGCAGGCAAATTCGACAAGTCCTTCAACGAAGCCGTGTTCCGCAATGGCGTCGAAGTCTACAACAAGGACAAAGGCGTCAAGGTCAAGGAGTTCGAGCCCCAGAACGAAGCCCAGCGCGAGCAGGGCCTGCGTCGTCTGGCCAGCCGTGGCAACGGCCCCATAGTCGCCGTCGGATTCAACATGGGTTCTGCGGTAGAGAAGGTGGCCACCGAGTTCCCGAACACCCAGTTCACCATCATCGACATGGTGGTCGACAAGCCGAACGTGCAGTCCCTCATCTTCAAGGAGCATGAAGGTTCCTTCCTGGTGGGTGCCCTGGCTGCCATCGCCTCCAAGACCGGCAAGGTAGGCTTCGTGGGCGGCATGGACATCCCGCTGATCCGCAAGTTCCAGTGCGGCTATGAGCAGGGCGCCAAGTACATCAATCCGAAGATCGACGTCTATCAGAACATGACCGGCTCCACCCCGGCCGCCTTCGCCGACCCGGCCAAGGGTGCGGAACTGGCCAAGTCCCAGTTCGCCAAGGGCGCCGACGTTGTCTATGCCGCCGCCGGCGGTACCGGCATAGGTGTTTACCAGGCGGCCAAGGACGAAGGCAAGCTGGCCATCGGCGTGGATTCCAACCAGAACCACCTGCAACCGGGCACCATGCTGACCTCCATGGTCAAGTCGGTCGGTCTGGCCGCGTACAAGAGCTGGGATGATTCCGCCAAGGGCAGCTGGAAGCCGGGTATCCAGTCCCTGGGTCTGGCCGAAGGCGGTGTTGACTGGGCGCTGGACGAGAACAACGCCAAGCTGATCACCCCGGAGATGAAAGCCAAGGTCGAAAGCATCAAGGCCGACATCATCGCCGGCAAGATCAAGGTGCACGACTACATGAGCGACAACTCCTGCAAGTACTGATACTGCAAGTACTGAGTCTCTGCTACGACTCTCAACCCAGACCGGCCCGCACGGGCCGGTTTTTAGTCTCTACTTCATGACCCGCAAGGACTGCATCATGGACCAGACAGATCGCTATGCCATCGAATTAAGAGGTATCGATAAGCGGTTCGGCGAAGTGTACGCCAACAAGCAGATCGACCTTCAGGTTCAAAAAGGCAGCATTCACGGCATAGTCGGCGAAAATGGCGCCGGCAAGTCGACCCTGATGAGCATCATCTACGGCTTCTATCACGCCGACAAAGGCGAGATGCTCATCGACGGTAACCCCTTCAAACCCCATGGCTCACAAGATGCGATTGCCGCAGGCGTGGGCATGGTGCACCAGCACTTTATGCTGGTGAACAACTTCACCGTGCTGGAGAACGTCATCCTCGGCGCGGAAAACGGCTGGCACCTGGGCAAGAGCCTGGCGGCGGCCGAGAAACTGCTCGGCGAGCTGGCCCGGGACTATGGTCTCGAGGTGCCGCTGCACGAGAAAGTCGAGGATCTGCCGGTGGGCCTGCAACAGCGGGTCGAGATCCTCAAGGCGCTCTATCGTGGCGCCCGCATCCTGATCCTCGACGAGCCCACCGGGGTGCTGACCCCGCAAGAGGCGGATCACCTGTTCGAGGTGCTGAAAAAGCTGCGGGATCAGGGCGCGACCATCATTCTCATCACCCACAAGCTGCGGGAGATCCTGGCCATCACGGATCAGGTCTCCATCATGCGCCGGGGCGAGATGGTGGCCCACGTCGCCACCAAGGACACCGACAAGGAGCAGCTCGCCGAGCTGATGGTGGGCCGCAAGGTGCGCCTCAAGGTCGACAAGGGCACCGCCCAGCCGGGCGAAGCCAAGCTCAAGGTCGATGGCCTCTCTTACGTCGATGACGCCGGGGTGGAGCGGGTCAAGTCCGTCAGCTTCGCGGTGCGCGCCGGGGAAGTGGTCGGCATCGCCGGGGTCTCCGGCAACGGCCAGTCCGAGCTGCTCAGCCTGCTCGGCGGCATCCTCAAGCCCAGCAAGGGCAGCTTCACCATCGCCGGAGCCCAGAGCCACGAGGTGAGCCTGAGCCATCCGGCCGATCCGGAGCGGGTGCGCAACTTCGGCCTCGGCCACATCCCGGAAGACCGCCACAAGATGGGGCTCATCAATCGCTTCGAGGCGAAAGAGGCCTTCATCCTCGGTTATCACCGCCGCCCGCAATACAACAAGGGCTGGCTGCAGGACAAGGAGTCGATCCGTCAGGATTGCCAGGCCAAGATGGAGAAGTGGGACGTGCGCCCGCCAAGCCCGGAGCACAAGACCGCGAACTTCTCCGGCGGCAACCAGCAGAAGCTGGTGATCGCCCGGGAAGTGGAACAGGACCCGGATGTGCTGCTGGTCGGCCAGCCGACCCGGGGCGTCGACATCGGCGCTATCGAATACATCCACCAGCAGATCATCGCCATGCGCGACAAGGGCAAGGCGGTGCTGCTGGTGTCGGTGGAGCTCGACGAGATCATGAGCCTCTCTGACCGTATCCTGGTCATCGCCGATGGCCGCATCGTCGGCGAGCTGGACGGCGCCAAGGCGGATGAGCGCACCATAGGGCTGATGATGGCTAACATAGTGCCTGACGAGATTGCCAAGGAGGCCCACTGATGAGCCAAGTACGTATTCCTGCCTGGATCTCCGTGGGCGTGCTGCCCGCGGTCAATATCCTGCTGGCCTTCCTGGTGTCGGCCATCCTGTTCTACTACCTCGACATCAACCCGGTCGATGCCGCCGAGATCATGTGGTACGGCGCCTTCGGCACCGGCGAGGGGATAGGCTTTACCCTCTACTACGCTACCGGCTTCATCTTCACCGGTCTGGCGGTGGCAGTGGCCTTCCACGCCGGCCTGTTCAATATCGGCGGTGAGGGCCAGGCCTATATCGGCGGCCTGGGTGTGGGGCTGGTCTGTCTGCTGCTCGGGGACGTGCTGCCGTTCGCCCTGCTGTTGCCGCTCGCCATCATAGCCGGTGGCCTGTTCGGTGCGGCCTGGGCCTTCATCCCGGCCTGGCTGCAAGCCAAGCGGGGCAGCCACATCGTCATCACCACCATCATGTTCAACTTCATCGCCGCCTCCCTGATGGCCTACCTGCTGGTCGACGTCTTCAAGCCGCCAGGATCCATGGCCACAGAGAGCAAGGTGTTCGCCGTGGCGAGCTGGCTGCCGAAGATGAGCGAGCTGGCGGCCGGTTTCGGTGTGGAGATGCCGAACAGCCCCCTTAATATCAGCTTCGTCTGGGCGCTGATCTGTGCGGCCCTGGTGTGGGTCTTCATCTGGCATACCCGCTGGGGCTACGAGATCCGCTCGGTCGGCGCCAGTCAGAGCGCCTCCGCCTATGCGGGCATCTCCTACCCCAAGGTGGTGATCCTGGCCATGGTGATCTCCGGCATGCTGGCGGGCTTCTTCGCCCTCAACGTGCTGCAGGGTGAGCTGCACCAGATCAAGCTCAACTTCGTGGAAGGCTTCGGCTTCACCGGCATAGCGGTGGCCCTGATGGGTCGCAACCACCCGGTCGGCGTCATCATCGCCAGCCTGCTGTTCGGCTTCCTCTATCAGGGGGGCGCCGAGCTCAGCTTCGAGTTCGGGGTGGATCGCAACATAGTGGTGGTGTTGCAGGGTCTGGTGATCCTGTTCTGCGGCGCCCTCGAGCACATGCTGCGTCCGCGCATCGAGCAGGCCTACCTGGCGTTTGCCAACCGCTCAACCGCACAAGTGAAGGGAGTCTGATCATGTTCGAAATGCTGATCCTGATGCTGGATGCGACCATACGTACCGCGCCGCCGCTTATTCTGGCGGCCATGGCAGGTATGTTCTGCGAGCGCTCCGGGGTGGTCAACATCGCCCTGGAAGGCAAGTTGCTGGCGGCGGCCTTCGCCAGTGCGGCCGCGGCCGCCGTCTCCGGCTCCGCCTGGATTGGGCTGGGTGCCGGGGTGGGGGTTTCCATCCTGTTCGCCCTGCTGCATGGCTTCGCCACCATCACCCACCGCGGTGATCAGGTGGTGAGCGGCATGGCCATCAACATACTGGCGGCCGGTCTGACCGTCACCCTGGGCCGTTACTGGTTCGATCAGGGTGGCCAAACCCCGGCACTCTCCGGCGATGCCCGCTTCGCCCCCATCGACCTGCCCTTCGCCAAGGAGCTCTATGACGTGCCCGTCGTCGGCCAGCTCTACAGCGAGCTGCTGAGCGGTCACTCCCTGCTGGAGTACGTGGCGTTCGCCGCCGTGCCCCTGGCCTGGTGGGTGCTGTTCCGTACCCGCTTCGGCCTGCGGCTGCGGGCGGTTGGCGAGGCCCCGGCGGCGGTGGATACCGCAGGTATCTCCGTGGTGCGGATGCGCTACACCGCGCTCATCATCGGCGGCCTGCTGGCGGGGATCGGGGGCACCTATCTGGCGGTGGCCCAGACCGCCCAGTTCATCCCCAACATGAGCGCGGGCAAGGGCTTCATGGCGCTGGCAGCGCTGGTGTTCGGCAAGTGGCGCCCCTGGAACGCCATGGCGGCCTGCCTGCTGTTCGGCTTCCTCGACGCTGTCGCCATCCGGTTGCAAGGGGTCAGCATAGGCGACTTCCCGATCCCGGTGCAGGCCATAGAGGCGCTGCCCTACATACTGACGGTCTTCCTGCTCGCCGGCTTCATCGGCAAGGCGGTGGCGCCCAAGGCGCTCGGCACCCCCTACGTCAAGGAGCGGGAATAACTTCCCGCCCATACCAAAAATGCAAGAAGGCCCACGAATGTGGCAATGCTGATCAGTTAAG
>NZ_CDBZ01000041.1:0-13795 GCF_000819985.1 Aeromonas media
CTTAACTGATCAGCATTGCGACCTTATGGTCGGGCTTTTTGCATCTGGGGTTATCACATTCCCTGATGCCCAGCGAGGGGCGGCTAGGCTCGGGCCTTGGTTCGACAAGGGGGCAGGATAGCCCGCTTGGAAAGTCGCAGGCTATCCGCAGAGTGAGCGCCAGGGATGGCGCGAGTCAATCCGGGCCCACCGCCACATTCTAAGCCCGACCTGATGGTCGGGCTTTTTTGTTATTGGGGCCGTCATCTCCTCGGCTTCAGCGCAGGGTGGCTGTGTCTCCTTGCCGGAGACGGCAATCCGTCCGTCTCAGGCCGACTTTTCCATTCCCTATCTGCATCAGAAGATCACCCCCACCAGCCTGTCGAGCAGTGTCTCGAAGGAGAAGAGGGTGAGGAGCAGGGGCAGGAAGGGCACCACAGTCGCGAGCACCAGTTGCAGGAACATGTCCCGACTGAATGGCATGGGCCTGACCTCCTTGATGACGGCATAGGCAGTACCTAGATCGGCGAGGGACTGGATATCCGAGGCGCCGAGCAGGGATTCCCCGTCTCTGTCCGCGGTGCGCAGCCAGCGGTGCTCGAAGCTGCGGCTGTACTCGGCGGCGAGGGCGCCGTATTCCCGCAGTCCCAGACGCTTGGCCGCCAGAATATGGGGAGCAAAGACTGTCAGAGGCGCCAGCACCAGCAGCAAGCCGAAGCCGGCGAGCAGAATGATCTCCGGTTTGTAGGCGGTGAGCACGGCGGCGTCATAGAAGATCCGGTTGGCGATAAAGCCGGCAAGCTGGGCCCCCAGAGCGGTCAGCAGCGGCGAGTAGGCGTAGGCCGAGCCACCGAGAAAGCCGAGGCCGCAGTTGCGATCGGGATGGGTCGGCATGAGGGAGAGGGGGATCCGGGAGACCTGCCAGAGGAAGCGGGTCCAGATCAGGAGCCGGTAGAGCCAGCGCAGGAGCAGAAACTGGATGATGGGGTTGCTCACCCAGAAAAACCAGAAACCGGGCAGGGTCAGGGTCGGGCTACCCCCTTCCATGGTGGCGTACCAGGTCGAGGACTCCAGGGCGAAGGTGTGGGTCCGGATGAAGTACCCCATAGAGAGGACCAGCAGGATAAGGCCGACCTCCGCGGGGATCGAATTTCGCCAGATCATGGCGCTGCGAATGGCGTCATGAAAGCGTGGCAAGGAGAGCTGCGAGATCAACCCCCGTTCGATGAACTGGCTGACGATCCCCCGGATGCGCTGGTGGACGACGAGTTCGGCGAACACCAGCAAGGAGACGCAGATGAGAAAGCGGACATGGGTCTCTACGTCCAGCAGAAAGGGCACCGCCACCCCTTGCAGCAGGCTGCCGTCCCACCCGCACAGCAACAACAGGGGCAGCCAGCAGATCCCGCTCAGGACGAGGATCCTTCGCCTGATGTGCGCCTCTATGTCACCAAGATGCGCCCGGCTCCAGAGCTGATAGAGGGGGCCCCCCAGGATCAGGGAGAAGTTGCTGGGATCGGACAGGGGAGGGCTGAGGGGATCGGGCGGGGTGACAGGCCTGTGATGCGACATGATGGGACCACCTTGCTGTGCGACAAATGTGCTATCCGACCGCCACCGGCTCCCCTTGCCACCAGGGTGGAAGGGGAGGCTGCTGCGTGCCGGGATTCGGGCTTGGTGTCATGAGGGCATCATGACGGATCCTCTGAACTCAGCCTCTTTGCTGGCTGAAAACCCCATATGAAAACAGGATTGGCAGAGGAAAATGACTGCCGTGACGGCGGGTTCCACCGCAATGCCCCTGAGCCAAGCCCCATGGCTATAGGTATAGCGTTTGCCCATGCTCATGGTGTGATAACCAGCCTATTTTGACATCCTTGTTTATTGCATTTTGTACAGGCATTGCAGATGGAGTGCACCATAGCGTCTGATGCACACAACGGGTGGTTGAATGTCCCGGAAAGGGTTATGTCTGATTGCGAAATGCAGGAAAACCTCCCTGTCGATCAGCATCGATGATTTCTGTCATTCAACCGGCGTCTTGACTCTGCCAATCACGATCTGTTGATTGATTCTCCTGCAGTCTGGTGGTCTGGAACAAGGGCGTGCTATTTATCCCAAGGTGAGATCATGGGGTTAAATGGTCGATTAACAGCATCAAATAGAAAATACTGTGACAACGCTTTCATTTTTCATAACGTATGTTCTGAATAGGGCGTAATTTATATTTATTTAAATCACGATGCGCCAGCAAATACTACTTTGTGGGTGTGACGGGTTGCGTATTGAGCTTAATAAGTACATGTTATATATAGCTTTTTATTTCGCAATGTCGATATCATGGGCAAGTAATGTGTTTCTGTTTGATAAAGATCAACATGGGGGGGAAGGGGTAGGAATAGCATTCCCGCCATTAAGCATTTGTCAAACAATGCTCACTGACGGGAATAAAAAGAATGGTCGAGGATACATTTTTATCGGCTCATGGAATTAATCGCCGTGACTTTATGAAATTGTGCGCCGGGATGGCCGCAACCCTGGGATTAAGCCAGAATGCCGTGGCCAAGATGGCCACGGCGCTCACCAGCCCGGAGCGGCCGCCTGTGATCTGGATTGGGGCGCAGGAGTGTACAGGTTGCACCGAGTCACTGCTGCGCGCCACCCACCCCACCATAGAAAACCTGATCCTCAATACCATTTCGCTGGAGTACCACGAGGTGCTTTCGGCGGCCTTTGGTCATCAGGCGGAAGAGAACAAGCACAACGCCATCAAGCGCTATAAAGGCAAGTATGTGCTGGTGGTGGATGGCTCCATTCCCCTCAAGGATGGCGGTGTCTACTGCATGGTGGCCGGTGAGCCCATCGTCGACCATATTCGCCGTGCCGCCGCCGATGCGGCTGCCGTCATCGCCATCGGCTCCTGCTCTGCCTGGGGGGGCGTGCCCGCCAGTGGTGGCAACCCGACCGGCGCCGTCAGTCTGGAGGAGGCCCTCGGCAATATCGGCACCCCCATCATCAATATCCCGGGTTGCCCGCCCAATCCCCACAACTTCCTCACCACGGTCGCCTACTACATAACCTACGGCAAACTGCCGGCGCTGGATGCCAAGAAGCGTCCGCTGTTTGCCTATGAGCGGCTGATCCACGAGAACTGCGAGCGTCGTCCGCACTTCGACGCAGGTCGTTTCGCCAAGGAGTTTGGCGACGAAGGGCACCGTCAGGGCTGGTGTCTCTACCATCTGGGCTGCAAGGGGCCGGAGACCTACGGCAACTGTTCGACCCTGGAGTTCTGCGACGTGGGCGGCGGCATCTGGCCAGTCGGCATAGGTCACCCCTGCTACGGCTGCAACGAGCAGGGGGTTGGTTTTAGCAAGGGGATCTTCCAGCTCGCCAAGGTAGAGAACCCGACCCCGCGGGTGGATAAACCCGATGTGAAGATCCAGGAGGGGGGCTATACCTCGCCCACAGCCACGGGTCTCATCGGTGGCGCCCTCGGGGTGCTGGTGGGGGTGAGTCTGATGACGGTGCGTGAACTCGGTCGCCAGCAGAAGCGCCACGAAGCCGGGCAGCACCCATCACGGGAGGAATGACCGTGAACAGACGCAATTTCCTCAAATTTGCCTCCGTCGGTGCACTGGCGGCAGGCACAGCCGTCCCCGGCACTGCACTGGCGGCAGCCAAGAACAAGCCGCCCATTCCCGGGTCGCTCGGCATGCTCTACGACTCCACCCTCTGCGTCGGCTGCCAGGCCTGTGTGGCGGAGTGTCAGCGCCTCAACGGCAACCCGGCCAATCCGGAGGGCGCTCAGACCTGGTCCACCAACGACAAGCTGACCCCCTACACCAACAACATCATTCAGGTGTGGAAGAGCGGCAGCGGCGAGCACAAGGATCAGCTGGTGGATGGCTATGCCTACATCAAGAAGCAGTGCATGCACTGCGTCGATCCCAACTGTGTCTCGGTCTGTCCGGTGCAGGCCCTTACCAAAGATCCCAAGACCGGCATCGTTCACTACGATCCGGACGTCTGCACCGGCTGCCGTTACTGCATGGTGGGCTGCCCGTTCGATGTGCCCAAATATGACTACGACAATCCGCTGGGGGCGATCCACAAGTGCGAGCTTTGCAACCAGAAGGGGCTTGAGCGGATCGATCAGGGCAAATTGCCCGGCTGTGTCGAGGTGTGCCCGACCGGCGCCGTGATTTTCGGCACCCGCGAGGAGCTGATGGCCGAAGCCAAGCGCCGCCTGCTGGCGGCTCCGGGTAGTGAATATGCCTACCCGCGCCAGACCTTCAGCGCCAACGACCCCTATCTGCATGAAGTGCCCAACTACCAGCCTTACGTCTATGGCGAGAAGGAGGGGGGCGGCACCCAGGTGCTGGTGCTGGCCGGAGTGCCCTACACCAAGCTCGACATGCCCGACTTGCCGGAGCTCTCCTCCGGTGCCCGCTCCGAGCATATCCAGCACACCCTCTACAAGGGGATGGTGCTGCCCATGGTGGTGCTGACCGGACTCTCGGTGCTCATTCGTCGCAATAGCAAGAAGAACGGTCACGATCACCATCACGATGATGGTCATGATCAGAGCAGCGCTCAGATTAAAGATCAGAGTTCAGCAAAGGGGGGCAAGGATCATGAGTAATCACAAGGCGCATCCGCTCGGCGGCAAGCTGGTCAGCTGGCCGGTGCTGGTGCTGGCCCCCTTTGCCGTGCTGTGCGGCATGTTGATCTTGAAACGCCTCTTCTTCGGGCTGGGTTCGGTCACTGACCTGAACGGGGGTTACCCTTGGGGGTTGTGGATCTCGTTCGATCTCTTGATCGGCACCGGTTTCGCCTGTGGCGGCTGGGCGCTGGCCTGGGCGGTCTATGTGTTCAACCGGGGCGAGTATCACCCGCTGGTGCGACCGGCGCTCTTGGCGAGCCTGTTCGGCTACTCGCTCGGTGGTCTCTCCATCACCATCGACGTGGGGCGTTACTGGAACCTGCCGTACTTCTACCTGCCAGGTCACTTCAACACCTCCTCGGTGCTGTTCGAGACGGCGGTCTGCATGACCATCTATATCGGGGTGATGGCGCTGGAGTTTGCGCCCGTGCTGCTGGAGAAGTTCGGCTGGAAGGCGTCACTCATTCGCCTCAACAAGATCATGTTCTTCGTGTTGGCGCTGGGAGCACTGCTGCCCACCATGCACCAATCCTCGATGGGCTCCTTGATGATCGTCGCGGGGGAGAAGATCCATCCGCTCTGGCAAAGCTACGAGCTGCTGCCGGTCTTTTCGCTTCTGACCGCCTTTATCATGGGCTTCTCCATCGTGGTATTTGAGGGCTCTCTGGTGCAGGCGGGACTGGCGGGGCGTGGCCCCAACGAGAAGTCGCTGTTCTACAAGCTGACTCAGGTGATCGACATCTTCCTGATCCTGTTTGTGGCGCTGCGCTTTGCCGAGATCGTCATCAATGACAAGTCGGAGTACCTCTCCGATCTCAATCGCTTCTCCATCATGTTCTGGAGCGAGATCGCGCTGATGATCTTCCCGCTGCTGGTGTTCCACTGGGACAAGAGCCGCCGCGATTCGCGCATGTTGTTCCTGGGGGCCCTCAGCATGCTGCTGGGCGCAGCCCTCTGGCGACTGGATTACTCCCTGCTCGCCTTCAACCCCGGCAATGGCTACCACTACTTCCCCTCCGCGGAGGAGGTACTGATCTCCCTGGGCTTCGTCGCCATCGAGGTGTGTGCCTATTTGCTGTTGATCCGGCTGCTGCCGGTACTGCCATCACTTGAACGTGTTCACCAAGATTATCAGGCCCGAGGGAAAGCCAACGTATGAGCCAACGTATCACCATAGACCCCATCACCCGCATCGAGGGTCACCTGCGTATCGACTGTGAAATCGAAGGCGGCGTCGTCACCAAGGCCTGGTCGTCCGGCACCATGTGGCGCGGGATGGAGGAGATCGTCAAGGGCAACGACCCGCGCGATGCCTGGATGATAGTGCAGCGCATCTGCGGGGTATGTACCTCCATTCACGCCATCGCCTCGGTGCGGGCGGTGGAGAACGCCATCGGCGCCAAGGTGCCGGTCAATGCCCAGTTCATCCGCAATCTCATCATCGCGGCCCACAACATCCACGATCACATCGTTCACTTCTATCAGCTCTCCGCGCTGGACTGGGTGGACATCACCGCCGCACTGCAGGCCAACCCGCAAAAAGCGGCCGACCTGCTCAAGGGGGTATCGACCTGGTCCCTCAACAGCGCCGACGAGCTGACCAAGGTGCAGGAGAAGATCCGTGCCCTGGTGGCTAGCGGCCAGCTCGGCATCTTTGCCAACGGCTATTGGGGTCACAAGGCGATGAAGCTGAGCCCGGAGGTGAACCTGATCGCCGTGGCCCACTACCTGCAGGCGCTGGAGTGCCAGCGCGATGCCAACCGCATCGTCGCCATCCTCGGTGGCAAGACCCCGCACATTCAGAACCTGGCGGTGGGCGGGGTGGCCAACCCCATCAATCTGGATGCACCGAGCGTGCTCAACCTCGAGCGGCTGCTCTATGTGAAGAGCTTTATCGACCGGCTCGGCGAGTTTATCGAGCAGGTCTACAAGGTGGATGCCGCCATCATCGCCGCCCACTATCCCGAGTGGCTGAACCTGGGGCAGGGGGCCAAGCACTACCTGAGCGTGCCTGAGCTGCCTACCGACGGTGACGGTGGCAGCTTCCTGATGCCCGGTGGCTACATCGAGAATGGCGATCTGGCCGGCTATCGTCCCATCGAGAGCCATCAGGATGCCTGGCTGATGGATGGCATCGCCGAGAGCAACAAGCACGCCTGGTACAAGGATGACGCCCCCCTCAAACCCTGGGAGGGCAAGACCGAGCCCAACTACACCGGCTGGCAGGATGACGGCAAGTACTCCTGGGTCAAATCTCCCACCTTCTACGGCAAGGTGGTGGAGGTGGGGCCGCTTGCCGACTTGCTGGTGAAGCTGGCCGCCAAGCACCCGGAGACGGTGGCGCACTTCGATCAGCTGAACGGCCTCTATAAAACGCTCACCGGTTCAGCCATCAAGACTGAACAGCTGCACTCCACCCTGGGCCGCATCATCGGCCGGGCGGTGCGCTGCTGCGTGCTGAAAGACACCTTGTCTCATCAGTGGAAGGCGCTGGTGGACAACATCGGCAAGGGAGATTTCAGCGCCTACATCAAGGCCGAGATCCCGGCGGACAAGGAGTTTCGCGGGGTGGGCTTTGAAGAGGCGCCGCGCGGCATGCTCTCCCACTGGGTAGTCATCAAGGGCGGCAAGATCGAGAACTATCAGGCGGTGGTGCCATCGACCTGGAACTCGGGCCCGCGCAACTTCAACGACGAGCCCGGTCCCTACGAGCAGGCGCTGGTGGGCACCCCGGTGGCGGATCCCGCCAAACCGCTGGAAGTGGTGCGCACCATCCACTCGTTCGACCCCTGCATGTCCTGCGCGGTGCACGTGGTGGATACCCAGAATGGCGAAACGACTCAGGTGAAGGTGCTGTGATGAACACCCTGATCCTGGGCGTGGGCAACCTGCTGTTGAGCGATGAGGCCGTCGGCGTGCGCATCGTCGAGGGGCTGGAGCGCGAATACCGTTTCGCCCCCGGCATCGAGCTGCTCGATGGCGGCACGGCGGGCATGGAGCTGCTCGAAGCGATGGCCAGTCGCGATCACATCATTCTGGTGGATGCGGTGCGCAGCGGTAACCCGCCGGGCACCGTCGTGACCCTGAAGGATGAGGAGGTTCCGACCCTGTTTGGCCGCAAGATCTCCCCGCACCAGCTGGGGCTGGCGGACGTGCTCTCGGCGCTGCATATGACGGGGGAATCCCCCAAGCGGCTCACCCTGATCGGGGTCGAACCCGAATCCCTGGAGCCCCGCATCGGCCTCACCCCGCTAGTGGCGGCTGCCATGGGGGAGGCGACGGATCGGATTTTGACCCTGCTGGCTGCCGTTGGTGCGCCCGCCATTGCGCTCTCTGAGCAGGAGAAAGCTGAACAAGCGCGGGAGGGCCTATGGCGCAGTCCCATTTAAGCGAGGTTGATGCCGTGCAGGAGTTTGCCGGTTTTACCAGCGATCCCGCACCTCTGCTGGTAGCCCAGTACGAGCGGATCGCTCGCGAAGAGATGCAGGCGTTGCCCTTCTATCACGCCACCATGCCCATAGTTGCAGAGTGTGTGTTGTTTGAAGGTCAGTGGCTCGGCTGCGTGCTCACCCCCTGGATGTTGAGCGTGGTGGTGCTGCCGGGGCCGGATCAACTCTGGCCGGTGCGCAGCAGCAGCGATCGGCTCGCCCTGCCGCTCCCCTGCGGCAACATGACCTTTATGGTGGGCGAACTGCCCGAGACGGGGCAGTTGCTGGCCTGCTCCCTGATGTCGCCGCTGGATCCGCACCTTGGTGCCGAGCAGGGGCGCTCACTGGTGAGCAGCACCCTCAAGATGCTGCACTCCTTGCCTGTGCAGCAGGGGGAGGGACGTGTCGATCTCGGCCGGCGACGGCTGTTTGGTGCGCGCGGGCGTTAGCCTGCCTGCGTTGGTAAAAAAAGATGGGGCCCTTATCGGCCCCTCATTCGCTTCTATCGGTGCCACCTTTTCTCGCGCTCTCGCACTCGGTGGCAACAGATGAAAAAGGAATGCTATGACCCTCCGAACGTATGATGCACGCGCCGCCGGGGCCTTGCTGGCCCTACTATTGGGCGCCAGCCCCTTGGCGCAGGCCGCCCTCGCCACTGAGACCACCCCAGTTACCCAGCCGGTGCCAGCCGAACTCAAGCTCGCCATCGGCGCTGAACCCACCGAAGGGTTCGACCCGCTGCTGGGCTGGAGCCACGGCAGCTACCTGCTGCTGCACAGCCCGCTGCTCAAGCAGAACGCGGATCTCGGTTGGCAGAATGTGCTGACCCAGGCGGTGGCCCCGAACAAGGATGGTAAGGGGTGGCTTATCACCCTCAAGCCCGGCCTGAAATTCTCCAACGGCGCGCCGCTCACCGCCGAGGATGTGGCCTTTACCTACAACAGCGCGGCCAAGGGCGGCGGCAAGATCGACATGGGTAACTTTGTCTCTGCCAAGGTGGTCTCGCCCACCGACGTTGCCATCAGCTTGAGCGTCCCCCAGAGTACCTTCGTCAACGTGCTGGGATCGCTCGGGATAGTGTCGAAGCAGGATTACGATCCCAAGCGCTATGCCCGCGAGCCAGTCGGCGCAGGCCCCTACCGGTTGGTGAGCTTTCTGCCCGGTCAGCAGCTGGTGGTGGAGGCGAACCCCTATTACGCCGGTGGCAACAATGACTTTAAACGGCTGGTGTTTGTCTTTATCGATGAAGAGAGCGCCTATGCCGCCGCCCAGAGCAGCCAGCTCGATGTGGTGCGCATCGCCCCGTCGCTGGCGCCTACCGTGCCGGATTCGCTGCGGCTCTGGGTGCGGCCGAGCGTGGAGAACCGCGGCATCGTCTTCCCGATTCCGCCTGCGGGCAGCAAGGATGCCAAGGGTTATCCCATCGGCAACGACGTGACCTCGGATGTGGCGGTGCGCCGCGCCATCAACTATGCCATCGACCGTAAGCTGCTAGCCGATCAGCTGCTGGAAGGGCATGCCATCCCCGCCTACAGCGCGGTAGAAGGCTTGCCCTGGCTGAACAAAGCCACCGCCTTCAAGGATGGGGATGCCGCTCATGCCAACGCCCTGCTCGACCAGGCGGGCTGGAAGAGGGGCAGTGACGGCATTCGCCACAAGGGCGACCTGAGAGCCGCCTTTACCCTCTGGTACACCAGTGGCGACAGCACCCGCCGGGATCTGGCGGAAGCGGTGCGGGCCATGCTCAATTCTATCGGCCTCGAGGTGAGCCTCAAGTCCGGCAGCTGGGAGCAGGTGGAGCGCGAGATGCACGCCAACCCGGTGCTGATGGGGTGGGGGAGTCTGGATCCCATGGAGCTTTATCACCACTACCAGAGCGGCTCCGGCGGCGTGGAGTTCTACAACCCTGGCTATTACAGCAATCCGGTGGTGGATGGCCACCTCAAGCAGGCGCTGGATGCTACCGACTGGCAGGCGGCCGTGCCGTTCTGGCAGCAGGTGGAGTGGGATGGCAAGACAGGTGCCGGGGTGCAAGGGGATGCCGCCTGGGCTTGGCTGCTCAATGTGCAGCACACCTATCTCGCCAACCGTTGCATCGACCTTGGCAAGGGGGCGCCGGAAATTCACGGTAGCTGGTCTTTGCTCAACAATCTGCAAGATTGGCGGTGGACGTGCCGTTAAGTTCGCCCTTGAGTCATTCCGGTTATCTGTTGCTAAAAGCCCTGCTGCGTCTGGCAGGGCTGCTCTGTCTGGTCTCTGTTGCCACCTTTGTGCTGCTGAGTTACTCCCCCATCGACCCCATCAAGGCCTATATCGGCAACGATCTGCTCCATGTACCGCCGGAGCAGTACGCCCGTATCGCCGCCCGCTGGGGGCTGGATCAGCCGCTCTGGCTGCGCTATTGGCACTGGTTTACCCAGGTGCTGCAGGGGGATCTCGGTTACTCCATGCTCTATAACGCACCAGTGGGTGAGGTAATAGGCCAGCGCTTTGCTGCCTCCTTCCTGCTGCTGGCGGGTGCCTGGCTGCTCTCCGGCTTTTTCGGCATTTTGCTGGGCCTCTGCGCCGGTCGCTATCTCAACCGCTGGCCCGATCGCCTGATTTGCCGCTTTGCCTACCTGCTCGCCTCCCTGCCCACCTTCTGGGTCGGCCTCTTGCTGCTGGCGCTGTTTGCGGTGCACTGGCCCTTGTTGCCGGTCTGCTGCGCCTGGACACCGGGACTGGCTGCCGATGAGGCTGACTGGGCATTGCGGTTACGTCATCTGCTGCTGCCGGTCACCACCCTGGCCCTGCTGGGGCTTGGCAATATCGCGCTGCACACCCGGGAGCGGGTGGCCGAGGTGCTGGCGAGCGATTTTATTCGCTACGCCCGCGCCCAGGGCGATGGCGGCTGGCCCATGCTGCGCTTTCACGTGCTGCGCCATGCCCTGACCCCGGCGCTCTGCCTGCAGTTTGCCTCGCTGGGTGAGCTGATTGGCGGATCCCTCTTGGCAGAGAAGGTCTTCTCCTATCCGGGGCTCGGCCAGGCAGCCGTGGATGCAGGGCTGCGGGGAGATATCCCCCTGCTGATGGGCATAGTGCTCTTCTGCACTCTGCTGGTCTTTATTGGCAACACGGTGGCCTGTCTGCTGCTGGCCCGCATCAATCGGGGCTGGGAGGGGGAGCATGCTGTTTAATCCGCTTCCCTCCATACTGCGGCTGATTTTTGCCCTGCTCGGATTGACACTGCTGGCCGCCTACGGCTGGAGCTTGTCGGCTCAGGATGTGCCGATGGATCTGCTGGCGCGCCAGCAGCCCCCCTCGTTGGTCCACTGGTTCGGCACCGATCAGATGGGGCGGGATCTCTGGTTGCGGGCTTTTCAGGGTACCCTCACCAGTCTGGAGCTGGGGATCAGCACGGCCCTCTGCAGTGGCCTGCTGGCCATGGTGGCGGCAAGCGTGTCGCTCATTCACCCCAGATGTGATGCGGCGGTGCGAATGGTGATCGACGCCATGCTGGCGCTCATTCTCTGCGCAGAAGCGCGGCGGATCGCCTGTAGCGACTATGTGGTGTTGGCCCGCTGTCAGGGGATGGGGGCGCTGCGTCGCTGGCGCATCCACCTGCTGCCGGGGCTGTTGCCCCAGTGGTTTATCGGCACCCTGCTGATGTTTCCCCACGCGGTGTTGCACAGTGCGGCCTTGAGCTTTCTCGGTTTTGGTCTGGCGGCTCACGAGGCATCGCTGGGTCTGCTGCTGGCCGATGCCCTGCGTTATCTGGCCGGTGGCGGCTGGTGGCTGGCCCTCTTCCCGGGGCTGATGTTGCTGCTGTTGGTGTTGCTCTTTGATCAGGCTACCCGCGCGTTGCAACAGCTGTTGTGGCACAGGAGTGAACCATGCTGAGTTTTGACCAGGTGACCATAGAGGCGGCCCATTACTCCTGGCTGGGGCGGCGCAGCTGGCAGCCATTGCTGACTGATATCAGCCTGCAACTGGCGCCGGGGGAGATAGTGGCGCTGGTGGGGGGGAGCGGCGAGGGCAAGAGCCTGCTGTTGCAAAGCGCTCTGACCCTGCTGCCGGACAATCTGCGCATGCGCGGCACCATCTCCCTCGATGGCGTGCCCCTGTGCGACGCCAGCCGGGCCGGATTGCGCGGCCATACCCTCTGCTATGTGCCGCAGGGAGTGAGTGCCCTCAATCCGTTGCTGACGGTGGAGCGCCAACTGGGCCGGGCGGCGCGCCTCTGCGGTCAGAGCGGTTCCCGCGAACGGCTCGGCCAGCAGCTGCTGCGTTACCAGCTGCCCGCTGCCACCCTGGACCGCTATCCGCGCCAGCTCTCCGGCGGCATGGCCAAGCGCATTCTGGCCTGCACCGCGGCCCTCGGTGGTGCCCGCTACATTCTGGCGGACGAGATCACCGCCTGGCTCGACGAGGGGCTGGCCTGCCAGCTGCTCAGCCAGTTGCGTGAATTGGCCAATCAGAGCAGCGGTATCCTCTGGGTGACCCACGATCTGGCGCTGGCGGCCCGCTTTGCCGATCGCATAGTCGCGCTGCATCAGGGCCAAGTGAGCGATACCTTGAGCAGCCACCATCTGCGCCAGGGGCAGGGGAGCGAGATGCTCCGTGCCCACTGGCAGGCGCTGCCGGAGTTCAATTCGCTCTTCTCTGCGCCGGAGGTTTCCTGATGTTTGTGTCTCTGAAACAGGCCATGTGCGGCGCGGCAGACATTCAGTGGCAGGCGCTGCCGGAGTTCAATTAGCTCTTTTCTGTGTCGGAGGTTTCCTGATGTTTGAAGTACGGGATCTCACCATCGCCCAGGGGGAACGCCCTCTCTGGCAGGGGTTGTCGCTGACGGTGAAGGCGGGCGAGCGGCTGGGGATGTCTGCCCCGAGCGGTTATGGCAAAACCACGCTGGGGCGGGTATTGGCGGGCTGGCAACCGGTTCGGGCAGGTGGGCAGATCCTGCTGGATGGGCAGCCGGTGCCTGAACAGGTGAAAGGCTACAATCCCATCCAGCTGGTGCCCCAGCACCCGGAACTCACCTTCAATCCCTATCGCACCACAGGGCAGGCGCTGTGGGATGTATGGCGCCCTGATGAGGCCATGCTTGCCCGCTTTATGGTCAAGCCTGCGTGGCTCAGTCGTAAACCCAGTCAGCTCTCCGGTGGAGAGCTGACCCGCATCGCGCTGCTGCGCGCCCTCGATCCTCGCACTCGTCTGCTGATTGCCGACGAGGTGACCGCCCAGCTGGATCCGCAAATTCAGCGCCAACTCTGGCGGGAGTTGATGATGGAGTGCGAGCAGCGCGGTCTCGCCATGGTGATTTTTAGCCATCAGCAGGCATTATTGCGCCAGATCTGCCATCGGGTGCTGCGCTTTGGTGAGGCGCCTCTTGCGACGGGCGTATTGGCCGAAAACGCGGCTTGAGGGTTGGCTTCCCCCTCATCCCCAGCCCTTCTCCCGCAAGGGGAGAAGGGGGCAGACGGTGCCATCTCGCCAGGCTCGGGGTTTGGGAAACAGGGGCTGGTTGTATGCTCGCAGGCTCTCTGGGGCGAATATTTCGAGCATATTTCCAGCATCCATGAATAGGTTCCCCTTTCCCTGTTGAGACAGGGAGCGGAATGCGGCATCCACGAACCTGTTCCCTCTCCCTGGGGAGAGGGCCAGGGTGAGGGGGGCGAGTATGAAACGCTGGCCATTTTGGACAGATAGCACGGCGGGTAAGATTCGCAGATAAAAGAGAGGGAGG
>NZ_CDBZ01000041.1:14021-54102 GCF_000819985.1 Aeromonas media
CCTCCCTCTCTTTTATCTGCCGTTAGCAACGACGTTTAACCGGTTCAGGTTCAGGCTGTGGCCAGCCAGTTGAGCCAGGCATCCATCCCTTCGCCTGTGGTGGCGCTGACCTGGATCACCTGGATATAGGGGTTGACCCGTTTGGCGTTCTCGATGCAGCGGGCCACGTCAAAGCTGACGTAGGGCAGCAGATCGATCTTGTTGATCACCATCAGCTGGGCGGCGGCAAACATGTCCGGGTATTTCAGCGGCTTCTCTTCCCCCTCGGTGACGGAGAGGATCGCCACCTTGTACTTCTCGCCGAGATCGAAGCTGGCGGGGCAGACCAGATTGCCCACGTTCTCGATAAAGAGGATGCCCCCTTCATTGGCGGGCAGCTGGTGGCAGGCGTCGTGGACCATTTTGGCGTCCAGATGGCAGCCCTTGCCGGTGTTGATCTGCACAGCAGGGACGCCGGTAGCACGAATGCGATCCGCATCGGCGCTGGTCTGCTGATCCCCTTCGATTACCGCGCAGGGGCGTTTGTCGGCCAGCTGGCGCAGGGTTTCGCACAGCAGGGTGGTTTTGCCTGAACCCGGGCTCGACACCAGGTTAAGCACCAGCTGGGCCGCCTCGTCGAAGTGTTCGCGGTTGTGGGCCGCCAGCGCGTTGTTCTTGGCCAGCACATCCATCTCGATGGCGATCAGCTGGCGCTGCCCCATGCCGGGGACCGACAATCCCGCTTCCCCCTTGCCGTAGTGCAGATCACCCTGCTGATGGTCATGGTCATGGTCATGGTCATGGTCATGAGAATGGCTGTGGTCATGGGGATGCTCGTGGTCATGAGCATGACTATGGTGATGCGGGTGGGCATGATCATGATGATGGTCGTGGGGGTGATCGTGATGGTGCTCATGATCCTCTGCTCCCACTGGCGCCCGTACCCCGTGGTAGTGGTGATGGACATCCCCCTGATGGTGGTAGTGGTGGTGAACGATCAGGGTGCGCGGTGCGCTCTGCTCGTGGTCATGATGGTGCTGAGCCTCATGGGTATGAGGGTAGCCGTGCTCATGTTCGTGCTCATGATCGTGAGCGTGGGGGTGTGCATGGTCGTGATCCTCTTCATGGCCGGCGATCCGCGCCTGGCCGCATCCGCATACGCTACACATATCAACTTACCTCGATGTCGGTGATGCGCAGGCTATCACCTTGCGCGACTCGTAATTTGTATCCGCCACACTCGGGGCAGGCCTGCCCGCGCTCGGTGAGGGTAACCGTCTGGTTGCAGTCGTAACACCAGGCTTCTGCCGCCTGGTGCAGGAAGTGAAGTTGGGCCCCTTCGACGGCCGTGCCCTTGGCGGCCGCCTCAAAACAGAAGGCAATGGTGTCCGGGTCAACGCAGGAGAAGCTGCCGACCTCGAGCCAGAGGGCGGTCACCTTGGTAAAGCCCCGCTGGGTGGCCTGTTCGGCAGCCAGATCGATGGCGGCCATGGCCAGAGACATTTCGTGCATGGTGGCTCCTTAACCGATATGGGGAGGAGTGACTCCTCCCTGTAATTGACCGAACGGCATGGCCGCTCAACAGATCCGCGGCAGAAGCTCCCCTTGCGGCAGCTCCAGATAGCGGCGGCTGCCCCAGGGGTTGTTCAGGATCACCTTGTGGCGATCGCTCGCCTGCACCACGCCGATCTGGCTGGCAGCGTGGTTGAATTGCCGCAAGATGCCCAGCGCGTCCTGCGCTTGTTCGGCAGGCAGGGCCAGCACCATGGTTCCTTCATTGGCGAGATCATGGGGCTCGAAACCGTAGAGCTCGCACAGGCCGCGCACCGGATCGCACACCGGAATGGCGGACTCCTCCAGTTCGATGGCCACCTGGGAGGCGCTGCTCCACTCGTTGAGCACGGCGGCAAGGCCACCGCGGGTGGCGTCGCGCAGGGCGTGAGGGGTAATACCAGCTTTTAGCAGCGCTTCTACCTGCGGCCAGAGGGTGGTGCAGTCGCTCTTGAGATCGGAGCCCAGTTGCAGGGCGTCACGGGCCATCAGGATGCAGGCGCCGTGGCTGCCGATATCCCGCGACACCAGAATGGCGTCACCGGCCTTGAGGTTGCGTACCGAGATGCCCCGGCTCTGCTCAGGCAGCGGGAAAGTGCCGACCCCGCTGGTGTTGATGAAGATCTTGTCGGCTGCCCTCTTGGGCACCACCTTGGTGTCGCCGCAGACGATGCGGGCACCGCTCTTGGCAAGTTCAGTCGCCATCGACTCGACGATGCGGGCCAGATCGGCGTAGGGGAAACCCTCCTCGATGATAAAGCTGCAGCTCAGATACTCGGGCTTGGCCCCCATCATGGCGAGATCATTGACCGTACCGGCGATGGCCAGCTTGCCGATATCGCCCCCCTCGAAGAACAGTGGCGAGACGGTAAAGCTGTCGGTGGTAAAGGCGACGGGGCCGCTCACCGGCAGCAGGGCGGCATCCTCACCGCGCAGCAGGATCTCGTTGCCAAAGTGGCGAAAGAAGAGCTGATTGATCAGCTGGTTCATCTCGACACCGCCGCCGCCGTGGCTTAACTGAATTTCTCTCATTGGATCCCCATATATCGGTAGTAGGCATTGCAGGCCCCCTCGGAGCTGACCATGCAGCTGCCCATGGGCTGGGTCGGGGTGCAGCCCCGGCCAAAGACTTTGCACTGGTTCGGTTTGGCCAGGCCGCGCAGGATATCGGCGCACTGGCACGCCTTGTGATCATTGATGGGGGTCTCACTGAGTTGAAAGTGACGTTCCGCATCGCGCTTGGCGAAGGCATCGCGCAGGCGCAGGGCGGAGGCGTTGATATCCCCCAGACCTCGCCAGCGAAAATGCTCGCGGGTCTCGAAAAAGCGCTCGACCAGCCGCTGGGCGGCTGTATTGCCGCTGGCAGTGACGGCGCGGCTGTACTGCACCTCCAGCGCGTAGCGACCCTCCACTTTCTGGCGCACCATCATCAAGAGCGCCTCCATCACATCCACCGGCTCGAAGCCGCTCACCACCACAGGCACCTGATAGCGATCGACGATGGGCAGGTAGATATCGGCACCTGTGATGACGCTGACGTGGGAGGGGCCGATAAAGGCGTTCACCCGGGCCTTCCCGTCGGCCATCACCGCATGGATGGCGGGCGGCACCAGCACATGGTTGATATGAAACAGCAGGTTCTCCACCCCCGCAGCGTCGGCTGCTGCCAGCAGCGCGGCTGTCATCGGGGTCGAGGTCTCGAAACCGATGGCGAAGAAGACCACGGTTTTGTCCGGGGTCTCACGGGCGATACGCAGGGCATCGAGGGGGTCATAGACCGGGCGGATATCGCTCCCCTTGGCGCGCTGCTGGGCCAGCGTGCCTTTGGAGCCCGGCACCCGGATCATGTCCCCCAGGGTGACCAGAATGACGCTCGGTTGACTCGCCAGCTCGATGGCTTGATCGATGCGCTCTTTGGGCATGATGCAGACCGGGCAGCCGGGACCGTGGACAAACTCGATGCTGGTCGGCAGCAGCTGGTGCAGGCCGTACTTCATGATGGTGTGGGTATGGCCGCCACACACCTCCATCACCCGCAGCGGCTCGGGCAGATCTTTGGCAAGCTCGGTAATTTGCGCGGCGAGGGCGCGGATCACCTCGGGCTGGCGAAAGCCCTGAAAGAGGTCATTCAAGGTCAGCATGGCAAGATATCCTGCGCAGGGATAAGGGCCACCATCTGGCGGAAGCTCTCGAGGCTGGCCTGCGCCTCCTCTTCGTCAATCTTGCTCATTACAAAGCCGATATGGAGCAGCACATAGTCGCCCACCTGGAGAGGTTCTTCGAGCAGCATGCAGCTGACGCGCCGTTGCACTCCCAGGGTGTCTACGGTGACGCAGTTATCTTCGGGGTGCAGCTGCACCACCTGAGAAGGGATGGATAGACACATGAATTTCAGGACTCCGACAAGGTGGCACAACCGGTGGTGACAGGCTGGTGCGTGGCAAGATGGTGGATGGCAAACCAGAGCTGACCGGCGGCGATGCCACCGTCATTGAGCGGCAGGGTTTCGCTGGTCAATACCTGCCGGCCAGCCGCTTCAAGGCTGGGTACCAGCTGATCCATCAGCACCCGGTTTTGAAAGACGCCGCCCCCGAGCGCCACCGGATAACCGGGAAAGCGTTCGGTCAGGGCGATCACCAGAGCGCTGACAGCGCGGATAAAACCGGCGGCTAGGCTGGCGGTGGCGGTGCCTTGGCGTCGCTCGCTGATAAGGGTGTTGAGCAACTTGGCCCACTCGATCTGCAGTGGTCCCTCTGCGCTCTGGTGCAGGCCAAAGACGAGGGGGAAGGGCGTTTCATCGGGAAGCAGCTGCAAGGCGGCTGCCTCCAGCAAGAGTCCCGCTTCGCCCTCGTAATCGGGGGTGTCGATCACTCCCAAGAGCGCCGCCACGGCATCGAACAGCCGACCGATGGAGCTGGTGTAGGGGGCGTTGCGACCGAGATGCCAGAGCTGGTGCAGGTTGCTGATCCGCTCAGGTGGCAACTTGTTGATCAACGGAATGTCGAGGGCGCTGATCTCCTCAGGACTGTGCGATTCAAACAGCAGCCCCAGCAGTTGGCGCGCCGGCTCGCGGATGGCCGCCTCGCCGCCGATCAGCTTGAAGGGAGCAAGGTGGGCAACCCGCGTAAAGCCCTGAACATCTGCGATCAGCAGCTCGCCACCCCAGAGGGTGCCGTCATCGCCAAGGCCGGTGCCGTCGAAGGCAACTCCCAGCACCGGGCCTGTGATGTCGTGCTCGGCCATCACTGCAAGCAGGTGGGCGTGATGGTGCTGCACCTCGAGATGGGTTGCATCGTGAGCCTGACAATAGTCCTTGGCCCACTGATGGCTGAGGTAGCCTGGGTGGCGATCCGAGACCAGCAGTGCGGGGTTGAGATCGTAGAGATCGCGAAAGGTGGCCAGGGTCTGCTCGAAGTGACCCTGCATTGGCAGGCTGTGCAGATCGCCGATATAGGGGCTGTAGATGCGCTGGCGACCGAAAGCCAGCGCCAGCTGGTTCTTCTGCTGGGCTCCGACCGCCAAGAGCGGCACCCTGACCGCTTCTTGCAGGCTGGGGGTGCAGGGGGCATAACCCCGGGCCAGTCGCAACGTCTGGCGCCGCCCGCCCGCCCACTGCACCAGACTGTCGTCGCAAGTGTGCAGGATGGGACGGTTGTGATCCAGAATGCCGTCAATCTCGCTGCCGAGTTCCCTGACCACCGCCTCGCACTCGATGAGGATCGGGCTGCCGCGACCATTGGCGCTGGTGGCCACCAGCGGCATGGCGCAGGCGTCCAGCAGCAGCTGATGGAGCGGGGTATAGGGGAGCATAACCCCAAGGTAGGGGATGCCGGGGGCGATCCCCTCGGCCAGCGGCGCGGCTGGTTGCCCAGTTTCTGAGAGCCGATCATCGTTAATGCGCTTGCGCAGCAAGGTGATGGGTCTGGCCTGAGAGGCGAGCAGCTTCCATTCGTCTTCGCAGCCGGTGACATGCAGTTTGGCCTCGGCAAGGGAGCCCATCATCACCGCCAGCGGCTTGCGCGCGCGCCGCTTGAGAGTTCGCAATCTGGCGACACTCTGTTCATTGCGAGCATCACATATCAGGTGATAACCCCCCATCCCCTTGACCGCAATCAGCGCCCCCTCTTGCAGGGCGCGAGCGGCGGCGTGCAGGGCATCCTCACGCTCGGCCAGCGCATCGCCGTGGCCGCTGCGCCAGCTGAGATGGGGGCCGCACTCGGGGCAGCTCACCGGCTGGGCGTGGTAGCGTCTGTCCAGCGGGTTTTCATAGGCCGCTGCGCAGCGCGGGCACATGGCAAAGCCCGCCATGGCGGTGTGGGGGCGGTCGTAGGGGAGGCGGCGGATGATGGTGTAGCGCGGGCCGCAGTGGGTGCAGTTGGTAAAGGGGTAGCGATGGTGGCGATCTGCGGGGTTGGCAACGTCCGTGGCGCACGCCTCGCACATTCCCTGATCCGGCGAGATGGCGACCGTGGCAGCGCTCTGCTGCTGGCTGGCTTTAATTCGAAACTGGCCGTCGTAGTCGGGATCATGAGCGAGGGGCAGATCCCGCTCGCTGAAGTGATCGATACGGCTAAGCGGCGGCGCCAGTTCCCGCAGTTCGCGGGCAAAGGCGGCCAGCTGCTCGGGGGAACCTTCTGCGCCTATGGTGACGCCATTGGCATCGTTCAAGACATAACCGGCAAGGCCGTGGCGCAGTGCCAGCCCATAGACGAAGGGGCGAAAGCCGACCCCTTGCACGACGCCGTCGATATGAAATTCGCGGCGCAGCCGGGAACGTATCGGGGTCCTGGCCGTCATGACGCCATCCTGAGGGGGGCGGGTGCTCTTCCTTGATAACAAGGGGGCAGAGGGCCTTCCCCGACGACAAGAGGGCAGGGTAGGGCCGGCCATCCGGCGATCATCCTGGGGAATGTCATGCGATATCGAACTCCCGTCTGCTGGCCTACCGCCACGGCACGGCCTCAGGGTGCAACGGACAGGGTTGCAATGGGCGCCGCGAGGGAAGGAGCCTTGGCGTGGCAGGGAAAGGAGGAAAGTGGCCCCTGCCGCGGGGGCCAAGTTTATCGGGTCAGTGCCCCCCATTACCTTGATCTCGCACCGGTTTGAGTGCCAGACGCGGCGCTTCTTTGCGATCCTGCGAGGTGGGCCCGTTCGTTATGGAGAAGGAACAGGTGGGCCCGTTCGTTATGGAGAAGGAACAGGAGCTGGGGGAATCGACGGGGCAGTGACGGCACAGCGCATCGGGCGATCTGATAACGCCCTTGCAGGGGGCCGCGGCCAGGGCGTTGGCCTCGGGAGGTTTTTTTGTTTTATTTTATTTAACGATACTCATTAACCGAATAGAAAAATTAAACATCCAGGGCGCTTTTTATCGCCTTGTGAGCCCTGGATGGCCCTTTTGGGGTCTGCACCAGAGCGTAAAGCGGGGCACAGCCCGCTTTCCCGGTGTGCCGGAAATCTGTGTGGCAAGGGGGAGGGGCCATTTGGCGGGATCGGCCATTGGCGCTCGGGGTCGGCTCGGGTATAGTCCTGCGCCAACAAGATAGGTTCGGATGGAAGAGTCGGCGTCGCTTCAGGCAAGCGGGCCGACTCGTCCCTTCGGCGCGGCTTTAAAGGAAATCCCCATGAAATTCAGTCCCCTGCTCGATGAGATGATGAAGGCACTGCAGGTCTTGCCGGGCGTGGGCCCCAAGTCGGCCCAGCGCATGGCGTTCACCCTGCTGGAGCGCGAGCGCAGCGGCGGTCTGCGTCTGGCCTCCCTGCTCAATCGGGCGCTGACCGAAATCGGTCACTGCAGCCACTGCCGCACCTTCACCGAGAACGATCGCTGCGAGATCTGCGCCAATCCCAAGCGCGAGGAGAACGGTCTGCTCTGCGTGGTGGAGAGCCCGGCAGACGTGGCCGCCATCGAGCAGACCGGCCAGTTCTCCGGCCGTTACTTCGTGCTGATGGGCCATCTGTCGCCGCTGGACGGCATAGGCCCGGAGGAGCTGGGGTTGGAGATCCTGGAGCGACGCCTGAAGGATGAGCACATCAAGGAGCTGATCCTCGCCACCAATCCCACCATAGAGGGGGATGCCACCGCCTGGTATATCGCCGACATGGCCCGCGCCGCCGGGGTGGAGGTGAGCCGCATCGCCCACGGGGTGCCGGTGGGGGGCGAGCTGGAGCTGGTGGATGGCACTACCCTGTCCCACTCCCTGATGGGGCGTCAGCGCATCTAAACCTGCTTATGTGCCTGCTGCAAAACCGTGATCAAGGCTCATGTGCTGCTCGGAATCCTCATTTATGCCTATAAACTCCGGTTCCTGCGCTGCTCTTCACCTTGCTGACGGCTTCTCGCGACGGCTCATAAACAGGTTTGGCTGAATGGTACAAGAAATGGGCATCCAAGCCCGCAACGAGGGGCCAGTGTGCAAGTTTGCACACTGGCCCCTTGATATTTGAAAGGCCAGCCCCATCTAGGTTGGGAATCTGTTCAACCCGACGTTTTGAGGACTGGTCGATGACCCAAAGTGTTCACGCCGAAACCCACGGCTTTCAGACTGAAGTCAAACAACTGCTGAGCCTGATGGCTCACAGCCTCTACTCCAACAAAGAAGTATTCCTGCGCGAGCTTATCTCCAACGCCTCCGATGCGGCGGACAAGCTGCGCTTCAAGGCGCTTTCCGATGCCTCTTTGTTCGAAAACGACGGCCAGCTGCGCGTGCGCCTGGTGGTGGACAAAGAGAACAAGACTCTGACCATCTCGGACAACGGCATCGGCATGACCCGGGACCAGGTGATCGAGCACCTGGGCACCATCGCGAAATCCGGTACCGCCGAGTTCTTCAAGCACCTTTCAGGTGATCAAGGCAAGAACTCCCAGCTGATCGGTCAATTCGGGGTGGGCTTCTACTCCGCCTTCATCGTCGCCGACAAGGTGACCGTCATCTCCCGCGCCGCCGGCACCGAGCCGGGCCAGGGTGTGCAGTGGGAATCACAAGGGGAAGGCTCCTTCACGGTGGCTGACGTGACCAAAGAGAGTCGCGGTACCGACGTCATCCTGCACCTGCGAGCCGAGGAAGAGGAGTTCCTGGACGACTGGCGCCTGCGCTCCGTGGTCGCCAAGTATTCCGACCACATCAGCGTACCGGTGGAGATGTACAAGGAGGGCACCCCGGATCGCGAAGAAGACGGTGAGACCATCGTCGGCACCCCCGGCGAGTGGGAGCAGGTCAACCGCGCCACCGCGCTCTGGACCCGCAACCCCAAAGACATCAAGGACGAGGAGTATCAGGAGTTCTACAAGCACGTCGCTCACGACTTCGAAGACCCCCTGCTGTGGGGCCACAACCGGGTGGAAGGGGCGCAGGAGTACACCAGCCTGCTCTACATCCCGGCCCGCGCACCGTTCGATCTCTACAACCGCGAGCAGAAGCACGGCCTCAAGCTCTACGTGCAGCGCGTCTTCATCATGGACGACGCCGAGCAATTCATGCCGACCTACCTGCGCTTCGTCAAAGGGGTGCTGGACTCCAACGATCTGCCGCTGAACGTCAGCCGTGAGATCCTGCAGGACAACAAGGTGACCGCCTCCCTGCGCAAGGCCTGCTCCAAGCGGGTGCTGACCATGCTGAACAAGCTGGCCAAGGACGACAGCGAGAAGTACGCCAAGTTCTGGAGCGAGTTCGGCAATGTGCTCAAAGAGGGCCCGGCCGAGGATTACGCGAACCGCGAAGAGATCGCCAAGCTGCTGCGCTTTGCCAGCACCGCCGGCGAGGGCGAAGCCCAGACAGTGTCGCTTGAGGATTACGTTGGCCGCATGAAGGAAGGCCAGCAGAAGATTTACTACATCACTGCCGATTCCTATGCTGCCGCCAAGAACAGCCCGCATCTGGAGATCTTCCGCAAGAAGGGCGTCGAAGTGCTGCTGATGTGGGAGCGGGTGGACGAGTGGCTGATGAGCCACCTCACCGAGTTCGACGGCAAGCAGCTGGTCTCCGTCACCCGTGGCGAGCTGGATCTCGGCGAGCTGGAGGACGAAGCGGCCAAGCAGGCCCAAGAGGAGGCTGAAAAGGCCAACGCCGGTCTGGTGGCGCGGGTCAAGCAGAGCCTGGCCGAGGCGGTGAAAGAGGTGCGTGTCACCCACCGCCTGACCGATTCCCCTTCCTGCATCGTCACCGACGACCACGGCATGAGCACCCAGATGATCAAGCTGATGCGCGCCGCCGGTCAGCCGGTGCCGGAGCAGAAGTACATCCTGGAGCTCAACCCTGACCACGCCCTGGTGAAGAAGCTCGACACCATAGAGGACGAGGCGCTGTTCGGCGAGTGGGTCGCCCTCTTGCACGAGCAGGCCCAGCTGGCGGAGCAGGGCGGCCTCAATGATCCGGCGAGCTTCGTCTCCCGTATCAACCGTCTGCTACTCCAGGCGTGATGTGATTGGCCCACTGCAAGGCAGTGGGCTTTTTTTTGGTCGACGCCGCCCACGGGGCGGCGTTGTCCGCCCTGCTGGCTGCTGCATTTTCAATCATTTTTGATGGCAATGGCCTGCGTCTTTGGTCGCAGAGACGGCGCCAGGGGGTGGTGATAATCTGGCCACTCACACGGGGTGAGCTTGTTAATATGGGCGAAAACGTGTAGTTTTTTGCCTTCTCAAGAATTGAATAACCAATCAATTAGGAGCGTGTATGCGCATTGTTCTGTTGGGAGCACCGGGTGCCGGTAAGGGTACCCAGGCTCAGTTCATCATGGAAAAACACGGTATTCCGCAGATCTCCACCGGCGACATGCTGCGTGCGGCGATCAAAGCGGGCACCGAGCTGGGCCTCAAGGCCAAGGCCGTGATGGACGCAGGTCAGCTCGTCTCCGACGACATCATCATCGGCCTGGTCAAAGAACGTATCGCGCAACCGGATTGCGCCAACGGCTTCCTGCTGGACGGCTTCCCCCGCACTATTCCCCAGGCGCAAGCCATGAAGGATGCCGGTGTGGTAGTGGACTTCGTGCTGGAGTTCGACGTGCCGGACGAAGAGATCGTCAAGCGCATGAGCGGCCGCCGCGTGCACTCCGGCTCCGGCCGTACCTACCACGTGGTGTTCAACCCGCCGAAAGTGGAAGGCAAGGATGACGTGACCGGTGAGGATCTGGTGATCCGTGCCGATGACGAAGAGACCACGGTGCGCAAGCGTCTGGATGTCTACCATCAGCAGACCGCGCCGCTCATCGGTTTCTACGGCAAGGAAGCGGAAGCGGGCAACACCCGTTACGTCAAGATCGACGGCACCCAGCCGGTGGATCAGGTCAGCCAGCAGCTGGCGACCATCCTGGGCTGAGCCCGCCATTGCCAACGCTCCTGAGGGGCCAGCGGCAATGTGCCATTGAGACAAGGGCCCGGCATGGGCCCTTTCTTGCATTCAGACATAACAACAGAAAGACAGGAAGCAAATGTGACCACGAAAACCGGGATCTTGCTGGTCAATCTGGGGACCCCAGCCGCGCCAACCACGGCCGCCGTCAAGGCGTTTCTCAGCCAGTTTCTGCACGATCAGCGGGTCGTTGACCTGCCGCGTTATCTCTGGTGTCCACTGCTCCACTTCATCATATTGCCGACGCGCTCCCCCAGGGTAGCCAAGCTCTACCAGCAGGTGTGGACCGAACAGGGCTCACCCCTGATGGTGATAAGCCTGCAGCAGCGCGCGGCGCTGGAGCAGGAGCTCAAGCGTGAAGGGGTCGAGGTGCCGGTGGAGCTGGCCATGACTTATGGCTCACCCTCCATGGATGATGGCTGGCAGGCGCTCAAGGCCAAGGGGGTCAACCGGGTGATCCTGCTGCCGCTCTATCCGCAATATTCGGTCAGCACTACGGCCTCGGTGTTCGATGCCTGGGCCAAGGCGATGAAGAAAGAGCGCAACCTGCCGGTGGTGCGGCTCATTCGTGATTACCATGCCCACCCCGAATACATCCAGGCGCTGGCCATGAGCGTGCGTCGCCATTGGGAGCAGCACGGCCAGGGCGAGCACCTGCTGATGTCGTTCCACGGTATTCCGGAGCGTTACGAGAACGAAGGCGACCCTTATGGTCATCAGTGTCGGCGCACTGCGGCCCTGCTGGCCGAGGCGCTCGGGCTCGATGCCAACCAGTGGACCGCCAGCTTCCAGTCCCGCTTTGGCAAGGAGGAGTGGCTCAAACCCTACACGGACGTGACCGTGGAAGGATTGCCGGCCCGTGGTATCAAGCGACTCGATGTGATCTGCCCAGCGTTTTCCGCCGATTGCCTCGAGACCCTGGAGGAGATCCAGGTCGAGAACCGCGCCGTCTTCATGGAGGCGGGGGGTGAGCAGTTCCACTACATTCCTGCCCTCAACAGCGATCAGGCCCACATCCGCATGATGGTGTCGCTTATTTGCCGCGAGCTGGCGTGATAGCCCCGGGCCTCAACGTTCAACGATAAGGATTGTTTTCATGATGCATATCACGCTGATCTATGGCGGCCTGCTGGGGCTCTTGTTCCTGCTGCTCTCGTTCTGGGTGGTCAAGCGCCGGGCCCAGTTCAAGGTGATGATAGGGGAAGGGGAGGCGCCCGAGATGCTCTCCGCCATCCGCGCCCACGGCAACTTCGCCGAGTACGTGCCCCTCACCCTGTTGCTGATGGCCCTGTGCGAGCTGGCCGGGGTCGGCGCACTCTGGCTGCACCTGGGTGGGGTGCTGCTGCTGGTGGGGCGCATCCTGCACGCCATCGGCATCCAGATCCCCAGGGCGCCGAACAAGCCCAGGCTGTTTGGCACCCTGTTTTTCTGGCTGTCGCTGGGGCTGTTCTCGGTGCTGGCGCTGGTGCAGGGGTTGTCATTCGGCGGATGACGGGCTTCTATTGAGTGCGAAAAACCACCTCACCGCGAGGTGGTTTTTTGTTGGGGAAAGATCAAACGTTTGCCCCGCCAACCCTTGCGTATACTGACCCCATATTTTAATCGGGCGACTTTTCGGCGGGGTGGATTGTGTTAAAATCCCGCCCCTCTTTCCCCCAGAGCACAGAAGATTGCCATGAAATTTCCCGGTCAGCGCAAGTCCAAACACTACTTCCCGGTCGACAGACGCGATCCCCTGATCCCGCAGAATCCCCAGCTCACCGAACTGGGCAAGGCCTATGTGGTGGGCATCGATCAGACTCTGGTGGACATCGAAGCCCACGTGGACGAGGACTTCCTGAACCGGTACGGCCTGAGCAAGGGCCACTCCATGCTCATCTCCGACGACGTGGCCGAGCGGGTCTATGAAGAGCTCAAGGCCAACAACATGGTGGTGAGCGAGTTTGCCGGCGGCACCATAGGCAACACCATGCACAACTACTCGGTGCTGGCGGACTCCCACTCCATCCTGCTTGGGGTGATGAGCCAGGATATCCGCATCGGCAGCTACGCCTACCGCTATCTGTGCAACACCTCGTCCCGGGTCAACCTCGACTACCTGCAACCGGTGGACGGCCCGGTCGGCCGCTGCTTCACCTTCATCACCGAAGGGGGGGAGCGCAGCTTTGGCATCAACGCCGGCAAGATGGATCACCTGGACGTGGCGCACATCCCGGAGGCCATCATCAAGGAGGCCTCCGCCCTGGTGATCACCGCCTACCTGGTGCGCGGTGCCGATGGCACCCCCATGAAGGAGGCAGCCATGGCCGCCGTCCGTTATGCCCGCGAGGCCGGGGTGCCCGTGGTGCTGACCCTCGGCACCCGCTTCGTCATCGCCGAGAATCCCCAGTGGTGGCGCGACTTCATCAGCGAGAACGTGACCGTGCTGGCGATGAACGAGGACGAGGCCGAGGCCCTGACCGGGATCGCCGATCCGCTCGGCGCCGCCGACAAGGCGCTGGACTGGGCCGACATGGTGCTCTGCACCGCCGGTCCCATCGGCCTCTACATGGCGAGCTACACCGAGGAAGACTACAAGCGCGAGACCACCCATACCCTGCTGCCTGGCGTCATCCCCGAGTTCAACATGTACGAGTTCAGCCGCCCCATGGCCCGGGACAAGTGCCGCACGCCGGCGCGGATCTACTCCCACATCTCCCCCTACATGGGCGGCCCGGAGAAGATCAAGAACACCAATGGTGCCGGGGATGGCGCACTGTCCGCGGTGCTGCACGACATGGTGGCCAACGCCTATCACCGCATGAACGTGCCGAACTCCGCCAAGCATCTGTCCGAGTTTCTCACCTACTCCTCCCTGGCTCAGGTGTGCAAATACGCCAACCGGGTGAGCTACGAGGTGCTGGCCCAGAGCAGCCCGCGTCTCTCCCGCGGCCTGCCGGAGAAGGAAGACAGCCTGGAAGAGGTGTACTGGGAGCGGTGATACCGTCATCCGGTCGACAACAAGAAAGGGTGCCACTGGGCACCCTTTTTTGTTTTTGGGGCTGGATCATGTTTTTGGCACTGCTTTTGCCGTCATCGTGGACAGGCCACGTCATGGCGACATACCTTGTTAACAACATGTGGCTGGTTCGGGACTAGGGTATGTTGAGACAATGGAGTATCGGCCGGCGCCTGTCGCTGGTGACCCTGATGGTGCTGGCGCTGCTGGGACTGTTGCTGTTCTTCTGCTTGCAGATCTATCAGCAGGGGCTGATGGGGGAGAAGAGCCGCCAGACCCGGGCCCAGGTCGAGACCGCCTACAGCCTGGTGGCGGGGCTGGAGGCCAGGGTACGCAAGGGAGAGCTCGACGAGGCGAGTGCCAAGGCCGAGGCCCTCGCACTGATCAAGGGGCTGCGCTATGGCGCCGACGACTACTTCTGGATCAACGACAGCCACCCCACTATGGTGATGCACCCCATGAAACCCGAGCTGGACGGCAAGGATCTCTCCGGGGTGGAGGATAAACAAGGGCTCAGGCTGTTCGTGGCCTTCGCCGATCTGGCGCGGGCGCAGGGCGCGGGGGAGGTAGCCTATTACTGGCCAAAGCCCGGGGTGGAGGAGCCGGTACGCAAGATCTCCTACATCAAGCGCTTCGCCCCCTGGGACTGGATCATCGGCACCGGCGTCTATGTGGACGACGTCGAAGCCCAGTATCAGGAGGTGCTGCGCACCCTGCTCGGGGTAGGCCTGGTGCTGGCCATCCTGCTGTTTGCCGTGGTCGGCCTCATCGTGCGCAGCATAGTGGTGCCCCTCTCCCAGTCGGTATCGGCCCTCGGCAACATCGCCAGAGGTGAGGGGGATCTGCGTTTTCGGCTGCCGGAGTCGGGCCGGGACGAGTTGAGCCAGCTCTCGGTCAACTTCAACCTCTTCGCCGGTCAGATGGCGCAGCTGGTGGGGCGCAGCCAGCAGATCACGGCCCAGAACAGGGAGCAGGCGCACCAGCTGGCTCAGGTCGTCGATCGGACAGGCGCCATCGTCACCGGCCAGGAGCAGGATACCCTGCGTGTGGCCAGCGCCATGGAGCAGATGACGGTGAGCAGCCGCGAAGTGGGCCAGCACGCAGCCCAGGCCGCCGAGGCGGCGGACTCCGTGCTCAACCTCGCCCAGCACGGGCGCCAGGTGGTGGCCCAGACCCGGGAGACCATCAGCCAGCTGGCGGACGAGATGGTGGAGACGGTGCAGGCGGTGAGCCGGCTCGAGCAGGAGACCCAGCAGATTGGATCTGTGCTCGACGTGATCCGGGGGGTGGCGGAGCAGACCAACTTGCTGGCCCTCAACGCCGCCATCGAGGCGGCCCGGGCCGGGGAGCAGGGGCGTGGCTTTGCGGTGGTGGCCGACGAGGTGCGCACCCTGGCGACTCGCACCCACAGCTCCACCGACGAGATCCGGCAGATGATCCAGCGGCTGCAGGAGGGGGCGGGCCGGGTGGTCAGCAGCATCACCCAGTTGCAGCAACTCTCCCGTTCCACCGCCGAGCGGGCCGGTGATGCCGACGGCGCCATCCATGCCATCGATGGGTCTGTGCACACCATTACCGCCATGAATAGCCAGATAGCGACGGCGGCGGCCGAGCAGAGCCGGGCGGCCGAGGAGATCAACCAGCGACTGGTAGCCATCACCGGGCTGGCGGCGGATGCCCTGGCTCAGAACCGGTTGACCGAGCAGGCGGCAAGCCAGCTGGCGCTCTCCTGCGATGAGTTGGGGGCCCTGGTCGCCCAATATCGTACCTGATGGTGCTTATCCCCGCCTTTTTGGGGATAAGGCTTGAGTCTGGGGGGCTTTTGGGACACCATCAGCCCCATTATTGGCCAGCGTTGGCCAACCGCCTGCAAGAGAGAGACCCCATGAGCAAACTAACTGACAATCTTGACGCCAATTTCCAGCTGTTCATCGAAGAAGTCCGCGAGTCGGGTCAGGTGTGGGGTCTGCGCTACGGTGAAGACTGGGTGGTGTGCCGCTCCGCCGAGTTCGAGGATGCCGACGTCATGCCGCTCTGGTCTGCCGAGGGCGATGCCCGTCTGCACTGCGTGGACGAGTGGGCGGACTACGAGCCGGAAGTGATCGAGCTGGAAGAGTTCCTCGACATCTGGATCAACGATCTGGACGAAGACGATGTGCTGGTCGGTCCGAACTGGAACGCCGATCTGGAAGGCCAGGAGCTCGAACCCATCGAGCTGGCCAAGGCGCTGGTGGAACTGGACGCCTGAACTGTGCTGCACTGATGGCCCCGACGCGGGCCATCGCCGAGACCAGAACCGACGGCTGCGAGGCCGTCGGTTTTTTTATGCCCGCGGAAGCACCAACATCCGCGGGTGATTTGGCTTTGCACCCATCACCGAGATGGGTCATCATCAACCCTTTGCCGATCGGGAGGAGCCATGTTTGTCTTTGACGTGACCACGCGCGCGGGCGCACGGGCCCGGATCCGGGTGCAGGCACTGGATTGGGGCCAGAGCGGTCCCGTGACCTTCCAGTGTGACAGCGATGCCCTGGCCCTGGTGCTGCTGACCGACTGTCGCTGCGATGCGGTGGGATATTTCGATCTGCTGGCCGGCTGCAAGCCGCTCTATGTGGAACAGTGGCTCGCCTATCTGCAGGAGAGCGGCCACCTCGACAAGCAGAGTTGCCAGTTGGAGAGCCCGTCCCAGGAGGACTATCTGACCCGTGCCGGGCTGGATGACGAAGAGCTCAATGCTCTGCTGGGACAGGTCTACAAGGTGGCCGGGTTCAATCGTCTTCAGATCAACCGTTACCTCAAGAACCGCCACAACCCGACCATGCTGGCGACCCGTTACGATCAGAAGGAGCTGGAGCGCTATCGCCAGCTCAATGACATCATTCTGACCCTGCTGAAGTTGAAACGCTCTCCGTAAAAAACGCCATCTGGCTCATCTCCGGTCCCAGCTCCTGGGGCCGTGCGATCAGGTACCCCTGCAACCCGTCTACGTACATGCCTTGCAGCATCTGCTTCTGCCCTATCTGCTCGACCCCTTCCGCTATCACCAGACTGCCCATGCGATGGGAGACGTCGACAATCATCCGCACGAATTGCTGGTTGGTCAGATCCTGCTCCAGCTCGGTGATGAGGCCGGGGTCCAGCTTGATGTAGTCGGGTTTGAGCTCACGAAACAGGCTGAAGGAGCCTATCCCCTTGCCAAAGTTGCAGATGGCCGAGCGGCTGCCGTGGCGCCTGAGCAACTCGAACAGCCGCCTCGCCCCCGTCAGGTTGCGCTCCAGATGTTCCTCATCTATCTCGAACACCAGGTTGGCACTGATGTCGGGGTCTTTTTGCAACTGGTGATCGAGCCAGATGAGGAAGGCGCTGTTTTGCAGCAAGGTGCCCGGCAGGTTGAGGCCCCAGCGGCTGTTGTGACCACCGAAGGCGCGGTATTGACGGATGACGTGGCGGATCACCATTTGCGCCAGGCGCAGCACCATGTCCAGACGTTGGGCCATGGCGTGCAGGGTGTCGCTCGGCAGCGTGGTGCCGTCGCTGCTGCAAAAGCGGGGGTAGATCTCGTGATAGGCCTGCATGCCGCGATGCAGGGGCTGGATGGGCTGGCAGGTAAAGCTGACGCTCTCCTGCTCCAGCAGATCGGTCAGTACCTGGGTCCAGTGACGCTGCCCCTGCAACTCGACCACCTCGTCACTCTGCTGGATGGCCCAGCCGTTGACCGCTTCCGTCTGGGCACGGGCCAGCGCCAGATCGGCTCGGGCCAGGATAGCCTCTATCTTCTGTTCGCTGCTGAGCCGGGTCATGCCCGAGTAGGCGGCACTGTCCAGCTCGTGTTCGTGCTGATAGCGATCGAAGGCGAGTTTCAGATCCCGCCCCAGCAGGTGGGGGGGGATCTGGGCCAGTGGTGGCATCAGAACCGCGAAGTCGGCCCCCGAGATACGATAGACCTGATGGCCAGGGAAGCAGCTCACCGTGTGGGTGATGAGGCTGGCGATGTCCTTGATGTAGGCATCCCCCGACTGGAAGCCGCGCTGGGCGTTGAGCTTGCCAAGCTCGGTGGCACGGATCAGCACCAGGATGGCAGTCTGGGTATTCTCCTGTTGCAGCAGTTCGGTGAGATCGCGCCTGAACGCATGGCGGTTGCGCAGGCCCGTCATCTCGTCCCGGGTCGCCTGATTGTGCAGTTCGCTTATCTGGCGGTGTGCATCGAGTTCGGCTTCACTGAAGGAGGCGAGTAACTGGCGTAGCGCCGTTTGTGCCTGCGGGCTGTCCAGCATGGCGGGATCCCGCTGCTGCAGCGCCAGCAGCCAGCGCTGCTCCTGCCTCGCCCGTTCCCCCTTGCGCACGCTGTGGGTGAGAAAGAGCAGCATGGCAAAGCCAATGATGGTGGTCATCAGGACCAGCAGCAGGGTGAGGGGGGAGACCGGGGGCGCAAGCCAGAGCCCCTGCAGCAACAGCATGGGAATGCAGACCAGGGCGCTGACCAGTAGCAGATTTCCCTCGTGTTTATTCAACATCGTTTCATCCTTGATGATGTTCATGATGTAGAAATTCTAACCAAGCCGCCGGCACAAAGCATGAGTACTCACGCAACTCCGTGAAAAGGACCGACGGAAAGCAACTAAATGTGAGTGAAAACACTTTCATAGTTTGTGAAAAAAGCGAAGATGGGTTGAAAACAGCCCCAACAGAGCAGAGGTAAATATGTTGCTAGAACCCGTAGACACAGCCAAAGCACGGCAACTATTGAATCAGAGTATGGCCTTGGTGCTCGCAGGGGGACGTGGTAGTCGCCTGAAGCAGTTGACCGACAATCGCGCCAAGCCCGCCGTCCATTTCGGCGGCAAGTTCCGCATCATCGATTTCGTGCTCTCCAACTGCATCAACTCCGGCATTCGCCGGGTGGGTGTGGTCACTCAGTACAAGTCCCACAGCCTGCTGCGCCACCTGCAATCGGGCTGGTCCTTCCTGCGCTATCAGATGAACGAGTTCATCGATCTGCTGCCTGCCCAGCAACGGGTGGACGAGGTGCACTGGTATCGCGGCACCGCCGATGCCATCTACCAGAACGTCGACATCATTCGCGACTACGGCCCCAAATACATAGTGGTGCTGGCGGGGGATCACATCTACAAGATGGACTATGCCGCCATGCTGCTCGATCACGTGCGCCTCGGCGCCAAGGTGACGGTGGCCTGCATCGAGGTGCCGCGTGCGGAGGCGTCCGCCTTCGGGGTGATGGACATCGACGAGCAGCGCAAGATCCGCGCCTTCGTCGAGAAACCGGCCAACCCGCCCGCCATGCCGGGCAATGACCAGGTCTCCCTGGCTTCCATGGGGATCTACATCTTCGATGCGGAATATCTCTATCAGCTGCTGGAGGAGGACATCCACAACCTGGAGTCCAAACACGACTTCGGCATGGACGTGATCCCGCGCATCGTGGGAGAGGGCAAGGCCTTTGCGCACCCCTTCACCATCTCGTGCGTCGGGGCCAAGGAGGGACAGAAACCCTACTGGCGCGACGTGGGCACCCTGGACTCCTTCTGGGAGGCCAACATGGATCTCGCCTCCGTGGTGCCCGAGCTAGACATCTATGACGAGAACTGGCCCATCTGGACCAGCCAGAACATGTCGCCCCCCGCCAAATTCGTGCAGGACAGAAACGGCCAGCATGGCATGACCATCAACTCCATGTTCGCGGGGGGATCGATTGTCAGCGGCTCCTTCGTGCTGAACTCGGTGCTCTTCACCAATGTGCGGGTGCACTCCTTCTGCACCCTGGATCAGGCGGTGATCTTCCCCGGGGTCGAAGTGGGGGCGGGCTGCCGCCTGCGCCGGGTGGTGGTGGACAAGGGCTGCAAGCTGCCCGATGGCCTGGTGGTGGGGGAGAACGCGGACGAGGATAGCCGCCGCTTCTACCGCTCCGAGCAGGGCATAGTGCTGGTAACCAAGGAGATGCTGGCCAAGCTGGGGTGACACCATTGCCAACGTCAGACGTCACAACTAAAAAGGGAGCCGATATGGCTCCCTTTGTCTGTTCAGCCGGGCGGCTGATTATTTTTCGGTGATCAGGGCCTTGGCGGCCATCACCATGGCGGTGCCGTGCTTGCCGGCGGCGGCGGTCACTTGCGGCACGCCATCTTCGTCGGTGTCACCACCGGCGCCGTCGATGATGTTCTCGCCGGAGTCGCCTACCCACTCTGCCATCTGCATGCCGCCGTTGACGGTGCCGCGGAACCAGCTCACGTACTGGCCGGTCAGCTTGGCCAGCTCCAGCTCGGGCGCCTTCTCGGCCCCTTCGTTGCGCAGGTTCAGCATGGCCGAACGCAGGGCGCCGGAGATGGCGGCCTGGGTCCAGGGGGTGTATTCACCCTGCTTGCTTGCCAGCCAGGTACCCGCCTTGGTATTGAAGTAAGCCTTGTCGGTGGCGATGAAGAGCTCGCGCGCCGCGGTGCGGTACTTGGCATCCGAGGTGGCCAGGAAGGCGGCGGTCAGGCCGCGGATGGCGGCAAACTGCGCGTCGATGGACTGGCCGGCGTCAAGCTTGCCACCCAGGGTCAGACCGTCATGGACCAGGCCGTTCGTGCCCACCAGCTTGCCGAGGATGAAGTCAGCCTGCTTGCGCACCAGCTCCAGCGCCTGTTGACCTTGCTGAGTCTTGAGGTTCAGCTCGCCATTGTCACCGGCGGCGTAGCCGACCGGCAGGGCATCCTGGGCGCGCTGGAAGATCTGCAGGGCGACCAGGCTGTAGGCGGCGTCGAAGGTGGTGACGTGCTTGTCCTGCTTGCCTGCTTGCCAGCTGTCGACCAGGGTGCCGGCCTTGGGCTCGAAGTGCAGGGCAGCCAGGTTCTTGAAGGTCAAGTTGGAGAGATTCAGCGCCAGGGAGAAGGCATCGCTGCCCGCCACCGCCTTGCCTAGATCGTTGGTCTGGTTGGCGGCCGGGGCGGCGGCGAACGGGGCGCCGTCAAACACGGCGTGGAAGGCCGGGTTCTGGTTGGTGTTGGCGCCGCGCTGATCGGTGAAGGCGTAGAACTCGGAGAGCGGCCACAGCAGCATCCAGGCGTCACGCAACTGGGCGGAGCCGTCTACCACCTCCAGCTTGCCGATGGCACCGACGTCATTCTTGCTGGCCTCGGTCACCTTCACCTGATGGGGGAAATAGACCACACCCTTGGCCGGATCGTACTGGGGGGTGATCTTGGCGCCCAGCTGCTTGCCATCGAAGCCGATCTGGCCCTGCAGGATGGCCAGCTTGTCGATGGACTGCTCGGTCAGCATCATGCCGTTGAAGCCGTCGGCGGCAGAGACGCCCAGCTTGTGCTTGCCGTCCTGATCCATGGTGGCGGACGCGGCTTCCACCTCTTCATCGCTCTCGGCCACGTGCATGCCGCCGAGGAAGTCCTGGGACCACATCACCTCCTTGAGCAGGATGCCGCCCACGGCTGCGGGGACCAGCAGGTTGTCACTGCCGCTCCAGCGCAGGGTGGCGTAGTCGCGGAAGTAGGCGGGGACCTGGGTCTTGACGCTCTTCTCGTTGCCCTTGGCTGTCTTGATGGTGATCTGGTCGCCATTGACCGGGGTGGCGTTCACGGCCTGCGCGAACTCCGGGTTGGCGGAGGCGTAGGGCAGGGAGAGGGGATACATGCCCTGTGGAATTTCATCGGCCGGGAAGCCGACGGCCTCGGCCATGGCCAGCACCCGCTTGCCCAAGTCGGCCAGGGTGCCACCGCGCGCCTGGTTTTGCGGTCCGTTCGCCAGATGGGGGCCCATGCCGGACTGGTAGTTCAGCGCGTACATGGCCTCTTCGGAGTATTCATAGGATTCGATGCCGGCGGCGAAGTCGAACGGGGTGGGCTCGTCGGCGCGGTTGGCGTCCAGCACGTCCAGATCCAGCCCCAGCGCCTCGGCCAGCGGCTCACCGGAGAGTTCGAATTCGGTGTAGGCCAGCATGTTGGCGGCGGTGTTGAAGGTCTTGTCTTCCACCTTGACGGCAGCGTGCGCGGCGCTGCTGAGCAATGCACAGGCGATCGCCTGCACCAGTACGGTTTTTCTCATGTCCTTTTTACCCATATGTTTGATTTTATTATGACGCTTCTCATGAATCTAAATGAGAATGGTGTGCATTATGGGGCAAAGGGGATGTCTTGAGAAGAAAAAACCGCGCCCTTAAGGAGGGCGCGGCGGCAGGCGTTACATCAGCTTGAAGGGGATCACCAGGCGACCCGGCTCTACCTTGAGGGCCTCGACCTTCTCCTTGATCCTGGCCTCGTTCTTGCGACTGCCGTCGAGCCGATAGACGGGGGTCTGGGAGAGGAAGAGGGAGAGCGACTGGTTGAAGGTGGGCAGCAGCGGCGTGAGGGCGGCGCCCACGTCGGCTGGCTCGGTCTTGACCGAGATGAGCTCGAGGTCTCGCAGGTAGATGGCGCCCTGCTCGGCCACGTAGTCGGGGCGGGCACTGAGGGAGAGGCGCACCTTCATCTGCTGGCTGCCAAGGGGGCTGGCCACTTCCAGATCGCCGGCGGCATCCAGCTCGACCCTGTCGGTCTGGCGGCGGCCGATGCGGCTTTGCATGTCATCGAGGCGGATCTTGCTCGACATGATGCCGGGGATCCCCAGCTGTTTCTCGAAGGCGACTCGCTCCTTGAGGTACTGGTTTATCTCCCCCTCGCTGACGCTGTACTGGGTGAGAGAGCAGGCCGCCAGCAGCAGGGCGAAGGGGAGCAGAAGCAGGTGCTTTAACATGGGAAGGTTCCATCAAATGGGTGGCAACAACGGATGGCGCCATCTTAGGGGCAAAGCGGGTCGGCCGCCAGTGGGGGCGGGCTGACCCCGTTTCTGTCGCATCCCCCATATGGGGATGGCAATCCGTGTTCATTCGAGTAGCGTTGTCATCCCCTGCGCCAACAGGCCCGCCGTGGCGCTGTCCCCGCAATACCCACAGACAAGCTCCTGTTTTATCGACCCAAAATCCCATTGACCCCGTGATTTCAAAGCGAGTATTTTACCGCCGCACAAAGTCTAATTGATAATCATTATCATTTTGAATCTTCTTTGAGGGTGTAACGTGAATACTCGAGTAATGGAAAATGGCGCACCTGCCGAGGCGAAGATGTCGCCTGATTTCTTGTTTACCTCGGGTCAGGGCACGATCAATGCCACTGACCTGGGGCAACCCATCACCACCCCCGCCTGTGAATGGCCTTTGCTAGAACAACAGATTGCTGACGCGCTGGCCGCTGCCAGGGCCGCCGGCCAGGCCAACCCCTTGCTCATCGGTGCCTTCGCCTTCGATCCGGCTGAAGCCTCCTGTCTCTATGTCCCCGGCCGCTATAAGCGGGGCGATCGCATCGCACCAGAAGAGCAAACCACCGAAACCAACAGTGTCATCGCGGTGCAGAGCACCCCGGCTGCGGGTGAATTCAAGGCCTCGGTCAGTGCGGCGCTGGATGCGTTCGCCCAAGGCAAGCTCGCCAAGGTGGTGCTGTCGCGCAAGCTGATCCTCACCCTGCACAAGCCCGCCGACCCTAAGCGGGTACTGGTCCGTCTGATGGCTCAGAATCCCAACGCCTTCCACTTCTCCCTGCCACTCGGCCAGGGCCGCCGACTGCTTGGCGCCAGCCCCGAGCTGCTGCTGCGGGTCAGCGGGGGAGAGGTCTTCACCCACCCGCTGGCGGGTTCCGCCAGACGGGCGAGCGAGCCGGTGCAGGACGAGGCGGTGGCCCGGGATCTGCTGGCCTCTCGCAAGGATCAGCATGAACACAAGTTGGTGATCGACGAGATCCGCCGGGTGCTGACTCCCCACTGCCGCGAGCTGGCGATCCCCCAAAAACCCACCCTGATGAGCACCGACACCCTCTGGCATCTGGGCACCCCCATAGCGGGCCAGCTGTACGGCAGCGACGCCTCCGTGCTCTCCCTTGCCTGCCAGCTCCATCCCACCCCGGCCCTGTGCGGTTACCCCACGGATCTGGCGCGCCAGTTCATCCGCGAGCAGGAGCCCTTCAGGCGCGCCCTGTTCAGCGGCATCGTCGGCTGGTGCGACAGCCAGGGCAACGGCGAGTGGGCCGTGGTGATCCGCTGCGGCGTGCTTGATGGCCATCAGGTGGAGCTGTTTGCCGGCGCCGGTATAGTCGCGGGTTCGGATCCCGCCATGGAGTGGGCCGAGACCGGCACCAAGCTGGGGACCATGCTAAAAGCCCTGGGCCTGGATTTGGAGGTAGCGCAATGAGCGAGACCCGACGTTTCCTGCCCTATACCCGCTGGCCCGAAGCCTTGGCCAAGCAGTACCGTGCCAAGGGCTATTGGCGCGGCGAGCCCCTGACCGCCATGCTGGCGCGTCAATGTGAGCTGGCCCCGGATGCCACCGCCATCCTCTGCGGCGAACGCAGTTTCAGTTATCGCGAGCTGGACGCTGCCTCGAGCCGATTGGCCGGGCGATTGGCCCGCCATGGCCTGGGTGTGGGGGATACCGCTCTGGTGCAGCTGCCCAATGTGGCCGAATTCTATCTGGTCTTCTTCGCCCTGCTCAAGGCCGGCATAGCGCCGGTCAACGCGCTCTTTAGCCACAACCGGCTGGAGCTGGCCTCTTACGCCGAGCAGATCCGGCCCCGCCTCTTTATCGGCTCGCTCGCCCATCCGCTGTTTGCCAGCGGGGATCGCCACAGTGATCTGCTGCTAGGTATAGGCGCCGAGCTGGTGTTGCTCGATGGCGAGAGCGGGGAGCTGGGGCTGAGCCATTGGCTGAGTGATCTGGCCAGGAGCGAAGAGCTGCCCATCCCCGCCTATGGCCCGACTCCGGCGGACGAAGTAGCCTTCTTCCAGCTCTCCGGTGGCAGCACCGGCACCCCCAAGCTCATTCCCCGCACCCACGATGACTACCTCTACAGCGTGCGCCGCAGCGTTGATCTCTGTGGCCTCGGCCCCCATACCCGCTATCTGTGCGCCCTGCCGGCGCCTCACAACTTCCCCTTGAGCTCCCCTGGCGCCTTGGGGGTGTTCGAGGCGGGCGGCGCCGTGGTGCTCGCACCCGATCCTAGCCCCATCAGCTGTTTCCCGCTGATCGCCCGCCACAAGATCAACCTCTGCTCCCTGGTGCCGCCGGCGGTCTCCCTCTGGTTGCAGGCAGCGGAAGCTGACCCCACTGCGCGCACTCAGCTCGCCAGCTTCGACCTGCTACAGGTGGGCGGCGCCAAGCTCGCCGAAGCGGTGGCGCGCAAGATCACCCCGCTGCTCGGCTGCCGGCTGCAGCAGGTGTTCGGCATGGCGGAGGGGCTGGTCAACTACACCCGGCTCGATGATCCCGAGGAGAAGGTGATCCACACCCAGGGCCGCCCCATGAGCCCGGACGATGAGGTGCGCGTGCTGGACGAGGAGGGCAATCCGGTCGCTCCCGGCGAGCCTGGCGCCCTGCACACCCGCGGTCCCTATACCTTCCGCGGTTACTACCAGAGCCCGGCCCACAACGCCCGGGTGTTCGATGCCGAGGGCTTCTACTGCTCCGGCGACCTGGTGGTACAAGATGCCGATGGCTACCTCACCGTGGTAGGACGGCAGAAGGATCAGATCAACCGGGGCGGCGAGAAGATCGCGGCGGAAGAGGTGGAAAACCAGCTGCTGCATCACCCGGCCATCACCCATGCGGCCCTGGTCTCCATGCCCGACAGCGCCATGGGGGAGAAGAGCTGCGCCTTTATCGTCACCACAGAGCCGGGTCTCAAGCCGCTGGCCTTGCGCAAGTTTCTGCGCGAGCGCGGGGTGGCGGACTTCAAGCTGCCCGACCGCTTCGAAACCCTGGATGCCCTGCCCATGACGGCGGTGGGCAAGATTGACAAGCAGGGGCTGCGGGCGCGTATCGCCGAGATCATCGCCGCCGGCCAGCCCCTGACAACTGCATAAAACGAATAAGGAATCATGACGTTATGGCTATCCCAACCCTGAACAACTACGCCATGCCCAGCCAGTGGAAGGCCAACAAGGTCGACTGGACCCTGGATCCCAAGCGTGCCGCCCTGCTGATCCACGACATGCAGGAGTATTTCACCGCCTTCTATGGTGAAAACAGCCCGTTGATCGCGGAACTCACCGAGCGCCTGGCCGCCGTGCGCAAGCAGTGCAAGGCCCTCGGCATCCCGGTCTTCTACACCGCCCAGCCCAAGGATCAATCCCCTGAAGATCGCGCCCTGCTCAACGACATGTGGGGCCCGGGTCTCAACAAGCGGCCCGAGCAGCAGCAGGTGGTGGCGGCGCTGCGCCCGGAGCGGGACGACACCGTGCTAGTCAAGTGGCGCTACAGCGCCTTCCAGCGCTCCGAGCTGGAGCAGATGCTCAAAGCGCTGGGGCGGGATCAGCTGATCATCGGCGGCATCTACGGCCATATCGGCTGCATGATGACCGCCTGCGACGCCTTCATGCGCGACATCCAGCCCTTCTTCCTGGCGGACGGGGTGGCGGACTTCTCCCTGGCCGACCACCAGATGGCGCTGGACTACGTGGCGACCCGCTGCGGCAAGGTGATCCGCTGCGAGGAGGTGCTGGCCCTCGCCCCGGTCTCCGCTTCTGCCGCCCAGACCAGTCCGCTCCTGACCAATCCGTTGCTGACGTATGAGGGGCTCAAGGCACGGCTGCTGAGCCATATCGACGAGGACGAAGGGGAGTTTGATCCCGACGAGAACCTGATCGACTACGGTCTGGATTCGGTGCGGATCATGGCCCTGCTCACCGAGTGGCGCGCCGCCGGGGTGGAGCTGGGCTTCGTGGATCTCGCCAAGCTGCCGACCCTCAACGGCTGGTGGCGCCTCATCGAGGCCAAGCTGGCAGCCCAGGCGCTGGAGGTGACCCCATGAACCGCTTCCCCTTGACCATCCCCCAGCAGGGGCTCTGGTCCGGACATCTGCTCAACGACGACAAGGCGATGTTCAACACCGCCGAGTGCATCGCCTTCGACGGCAAGGTCGAGGCGGCCGTGCTGGCCGCGGCCCTTGCCAAGGCGGTGGGGGAGTGCGAGGCGCTCAAGGGCCACTTCGAAGACGATAAGGAGGCGGTCTGCTTCGTCTCGGCCGAGCAGCCCCTGGCCTATGCAGAGGTCTCCCTCGAGCGCGATGACGAGGCGCTGGCCCGCGCCTGGGCCTGGGCCGATCTGCGCCGCCCGTTCGAGCTGACCCAAGAGGCGCCCTGCCGCTTCGCCCTGCTGCGCGGCCCTGGCCGCGATTATCTCTACAGCTGCGTGCACCATATCGCGCTGGATGGCTTTGGTACCACCTTGCTGTTCCAGCGCATCGCCGAGCTGTACGCAGAGGGGTTGGCCGGTGAGATGAACTCCCCATCCCCCTTCGGCTCGTTGGCTGAAGTGCTGGCCGAAGAGGCGAGCCGCGAGCAGAGCGGCAAGAACGCCGCCGCTCGCACCTTCTGGCAGGAGCAACTGCAAGCCTGGCCCGAGGTGACATCCTTTGGCTCGTTACGGGCGCCGATTGCCGCCGACTTTATCCGCGAGAGCCGTCCGCTGCCGGCGGCGCTGTGGCAATCTCTGACCGGCTTTGCCGACGAGCACAAGCTGGGCTGGCCCGATCTGCTGCTGGCCGGCCTCTCTGCCCAGCTGTCGCTGTCGAGCGGCCAGGATAAGACCCTGCTCGGCTTGATGATGATGAACCGCATCGGCTCGGCGTCCCTGACCGTGCCCTGCATGCAGATGAACATCACCCCCCTTGCTCTGGAGCTCGAGGAGGGGCTGAGTCTGGCGGGGGCCGCCGGCGCCGTGGCCAAGGCCAAGCGCGGGGTGCGCAAACACCAGCACTACCGCTACGAGCTGCTGCGCCGCGACCTTGGCCTGGTGGGGGGCGACAAGCGGCTGTTCGGCCCGCTGGTCAACATCATGCCGTTTGATCACGCTCGCCGCTTTGGGCCGCTATCTGCCCATATTCTCAACATCAGCGCCGGCCCGGTGGAGGATCTCACCATCGAGGTACAGGTCGGCGTCGATGGCCAGCCCAGACTGGATCTGGACGCCAACCCCGGCTGCTACCAGCAGGCGGATTTGGCAGCCATTGCCGATACCCTGTTTGCCCTGCTGGGCCGCTGGCTGGCCGAGCCCGCCCAGACGCTGGGGGCGATCAAGGCCGACTGGCTGGCCGAGCAGCGGGCCAGGGCCCTGATCGCCGGCCCCGCCCATGAAGTGATCAAGGCGCGGCCGGTGCTGGAGGCGCTCTGCCACTTCGCCGCCCAGACCCCGAACAAGATTGCCTTGATTCAGAGCACGGAGCAGGGAGAGACCCGCTTCAGCTATGAGGCGCTGCTGGCCAGATCTGAACAGATGGCAGTTGCCCTGCAGGCCGCAGGCGTCGCCCCCGGCGACAAGGTGGGGGTCATGCTGGCCCGCACCCCCCAGGCCATCTTCGCCCAGTTGGCGGTGCTGCTGGCCGGCGCCGTCTACGTGCCGCTCGATCCAGAGCAGCCGCTGGAGCGCCAGGGCCATATTCTGCGGCTGGGGGAGGTCAAGACCCTGATCACCCAGGCCGAGTACCGTCACAAGCTGGCCAGCCTGTTTGAGGGGCACACGCTCTTGGCGGGGGATCTGGTGAGCGATGATCGGCTCAACCAGCCGGCCGCCGGCCGCGCCGTCGCCTACCTGATGTTCACCTCGGGCTCGACCGGTTTGCCCAAGGGGGTGGCGGTGAGCCACGGCGCGCTGGATCACTTCGCCGCCGCCGCCCGCTGCCGCTACCACTTGGGCGAGGGCGCGCGGATGCTGCAATTCGCCCCCTTCAACTTCGACGCCAGCATCGAGGAGGTGTTCGCCACCCTGAGCGCCGGTGCCACCCTGGTGCTGCGCACCGACGCCCTGCTCGAATCCATGCCCGCCTTTGCGGCCGGGGTGGAGCAGATGGGGATCACCCACCTCGATCTGCCCACCGCGTTCTGGAACGAGTGGGTGGTGGCGCTGACGGCGGGCCAGGCTCACATTCCTGCCAATCTGGCCACCGTCATCATCGGCGGCGAGGCAGTCTACCCCGAGCAGCTGGCCCAGTGGCAGCACCAGGGCCGCTCCGATGTGCGCCTGTTCAACACCTACGGCCCCACCGAAACGACCGTGGTGGTGACCACCCAGGAGCTGCAACAGGAAGACCCGAGCCAGGCCCAGTTGCCCATCGGCCTGCCGCTGCCCGGCATGCAGGCGCTCATTCTGGGGGCGGGGGAGCAACCCGCCAGCGAGGGTGAGCTGGTGCTGCTCGGCCCGCAGCTGGCCAATGGCTATGTGGGGGGCGTGCAAGGCAGCTTCGATACCTTGCGGGTTGGCGTGGAGCAGATGCCTGTCTATCGCACCGGCGATCGGGTGCGCTTGGTGGCTGGCCGGCTGGTCTACCTCGGCCGGCGCGACAACGAATTCAAGATAAGCGGCTATCGCATCCAGCCCGGCGAGGTGGAGGCCCAGCTGCTGGCCCTGCCCGGGGTGGACGAGGCGTGCGTGCAGGGGGTGAGCATCGGCAGCGTGCGCCGGCTGGTGGCCTTCGTGGCGGGGCCGGAGCGCGACAGCCGGGTCATCAAGGCGCAGCTGGCCAAGGTGCTGCCTGCTGCCATGATCCCCACCGATTATCGCCACTATGACCAGCTGCCCCGCACCGGCTCCAACAAGCTGGATCGCAAGGCCTTGCTGGCCGCCTACCAGGCGGGCGGCGAAGCCCTGACCCTGGGCAGCGAAACCGAGAACCGGGTCGGCACCATCTGGCAGCAGATCCTGGGGCTCGCCACCATGGCGCCCGCCGACAACTTCTTCGAACTGGGGGGCCAGTCCCTGCAAACCATCCAGATCGTCAACCGGCTCGGCGCCGAGTTCGGGGTGCAGGTCAAGGTTTCCGACGTGTTCGATCACCCTCGGCTGGATGACTTCTGCCGTTTCCTCGACGGCCTGCTTTCCGAGGACGAAGAGAGCGTGGAGATGGTGTGGTGATGAGCAAGATGACGAAGGATCAGCGAAAAATGGCCTTTGATTTCACTGGCAAGCGGGTCTGGGTGACCGGGGCCGGGCGCGGCATCGGCCGCGAGGTGGCCACTCAGTTCGTGGCGGCCGGCGCCTGTGTGGTGGGGCTGGATCTGGCGTTTCCCGAAGCCGACTACCCCTATGCCACCCGGCTGCTCGATATTGGCGACTCGAAGGCGGTCAACGCCTGCTGCGCAGCGCTGCTGGCGGACGGCGGGCTCGATGTGCTGGTCAACGGGGCCGGGGTGCTGCGCCTCGGCTCCACCGACGCCCTGAGCGATGATGACTGGCACGACTGCATGACGGTCAACGCCAGCGGCGTCTTCTATCTGCTGCGGGCCCTGGTGCCCCACTTCAAGGGGCAGCAGCGCGGCGCCATCGTCACCATCGGCTCCAACGCCGCCCATGTGCCGCGCATGCAGATGGCGGCCTATTGCGCCTCCAAGGCGGCGGTCACCAGCCTGACCCAGACGGTGGGGCTGGAGCTGGCCCCCTTCGGCGTACGCGCCAATCTGGTGTCGCCGGGCTCGACGGATACCCCCATGCTGCGCGGCATGCTGCCAAGCGAGGAGGCCATGGCCCGCACCATTGCCGGGTTGCCGGAGCAGTTCAAGCTCGGCATTCCCCTGCGCAAGGTAGCCACCCCGGCGGAGATCGCCCATACCGTCCTCTTCCTGGCCTCGGATCTGGCCAGCCACATCACGCTGCAGGATCTGGTCGTCGACGGCGGCGCCACCCTGAGTGCCTGAGGCTTGAGAAACAGATGAACAATATGATTTTGCTGTTGAAACAGCTGGAACGGCAGGGGGTCAAGCTGGCGCTGAACGACAAGGGCCAGCTTATCTCCCAGTCGAGCAAGGAGGCGGTGACGCCGGCCATCGGCGCCACCATCAAGGCCCACAAGGATGAGCTGGTGCGCTGCCTGGCGGCCCGTGTCGCCTTCGAGGCGCCCATCGCCTCCGAGGGTGCCCGGCAGGGGCCGCTCTCCTCGTCCCAGAGCGGGCTCTGGTTTATCGAGCAGTACGAGGAGGCCTCCCACCTCTACAACATGCCGGTCTATTTTCGCGTCAAGGGAGAGCTGGACACGGCGGCGCTGGAGTTTGCCTTCGACCACCTGTTTGCCCGCCACCCCAGCATGCGCACTCGCTTCATCAAGGACGAGGCGGGCAGGGGGGCGCAGGAGATCCTGCCCCACACCCCCTTCAAGTTGCAGATTGAGGACGTGAGCGCAGAGCCCATTGCCGAGCGCGAAGCCTATGTGGCCCGCCGGGTGCGCGAGGAAATAGGCCGCCCCTTCTTCCTGACCCAGGGGGATCTGAGCCGGGTGCATCTTATTCGGCTGGGCAGCCGCGAGCACGTGCTGCTGATCACCCAGCACCACATCATCTCCGACGGCTGGTCGGTCAAGAACATGTTCGCGGATCTCAAGTGCGCCTTTCTTGCCCACCAGAATCGCGAATCCCTGCAGGTGAGCGAGCTGCCGCTCACCTGCATCGACTATGCCCGCTGGTTCAACTCGGACCGTTTCCTCGATTATCACGCCGAGTTCAAGCCGTTCTGGGTCGACCGGCTCGGTGGCAGCCCCGAGGTGCACGGCCTGCCGCTCGACAAGCCGCGCCCGGCCCATCAGGACAGTGGCGGCGAGCTGGTCTTCTCCACCATCGAGAGCGACCTGTGGGAGAGCTTCAAGCGCCTGTGCCAACGGCACAGCACCTCCAACTTCATCGGTCTGCACGCCCTGTTTGCCCTGCTGATGGTGCGTCAGAGCGGCGAGAAGGAGGTGGTGATCGGCACCCCGCTCGCCTATCGCGAGCGCCACGAGATCGAGTCGCTGGTGGGCTTTTTCGTCAATACCCTGGTACTGCGCACCCAGCTGGAAGGCCGGCCCAGCTTTGTCGACTATCTGCAGCAGTGCCGGGAGGAGGATCTGGCGGCCTTTGATCACCAGCTCTACCGCTTCGAGGCGCTGGCCGAGGCCATCGGCGCCGATCGCACTACCGCCATCAACCCCATCTTCCAGATCATGCTGGTCTATCAGGCCAAGGTGGACTTCAACGATCTCATCCCCGGCTGCCAGCTGGTGGAGGAGACCTCGCCTGTGCTGCCGGCCAAGACCGACATCTCGGTGAAGGTGACCGAGCTGATGGACTCCGTCAGGGTGGACTGGCTGTTTGCCACCGCCCTGTTCGAGCGAGAGACCATCCAGGCTCTTGCCGATCGCCTGCTGCACCTGATGTGCGCCGTGGTGGCGGCTCCCGAGACCGACATCTGGCAGTTGCCGCTGGAGGCGGGCACCGACCAGGCAGCGCTCGCCGCCGAGCTTGCAGACCTGCCGCCGGATTACCCGAGCCGCGACACCCTGCTCTGCCATATCGAGCGGCGCGCTATTCAGTTGCCGGACGCGTTGGCGGTCAGCGACGGTGCGCAATCGTTGACCTATGGCGAGCTGGAGGAGCGTGCCAACCGGTTGGCGCACTGGCTGCAGGCTCAGGGCGTCACCCCGGGCGCCGCCATCGGCATCCAAGCCAGACGCGATGTCGCTTTCGTGATTGCCCTGCTCGCCTGCTGGAAGGTGGGGGCGGCCTATGTACCCCTCGACCCTGCCTATCCCGTCGAGCGGCTGGCCCATATCCTGAGCGACGCCAGTATTGCGCTGGTGCTCGGGGGAGAGCCGGATGCCCGGCTTGCCGAGGCCATCAAGGGCACAGATGCCGGTTACCACAACCTGCACCAGCTGGCGCTGGACAAGATGCCAACCAGCGCGCCGGCACTGCCTCGGGACGCCGCCATGCTGGCCCAGATCATCTACACCTCCGGCAGCACCGGCCTGCCAAAGGGGGTCATGGTGGAGCAGGGCAGCCTGGTCAACCTGATGGCAGATCACGGTGAACGCATCGCCCTTGATCAGAATGGGGCCATGTTCAACTGCATGTCCCTCTCGTTTGATGCGGGCAACATGACTAGCTTGCTGCCCCTGTACTGCGGCGCGGCCCTGCACTTCGGCGAACCGGGCGAAGGGGTGATCAGTGCCGCGATCGCTTGTGGTGCCAGCCATATGATTTTGCCGACCGCCCTGCTCGCGAACCTGCTGCCAGCGGCGGATCTCGGTTCCCTCAAGGCCATCGGCTTTGGTGGCGAGGCGTGCCCGAGCAGCCTGGTGGAGCGTTGGGGAGAGCGGGTGGCCCTGTTCAACATGTACGGCCCGACCGAATGCACCGTCACCGCACTCTGCGCGCGGCTCACCCCGGGGGCGCCCATCACCATAGGTCGACCCGTCAACAACCTGAAGGCGCTGATCCTGGACGAGGCGGGCAACCCCTGCCCGGTGGGAGTGCCGGGCGAGCTCTGCCTGGCTGGCCTCGGCCTGGCCCGCGGCTACCTCAATCTGCCTGAGCGTACTCAAGAGGCCTTTATCGAGCTCGCCTTGGCGGGTCGTACTTGTCGCCTCTACCGTACCGGCGATCGGGCCCTGCTGCGCCGCGATGGCAACATCCAGTATCTGGGCCGGATAGACGAGCAGATCAAGCTGCGCGGCTATCGCATCGAGCCGGGGGAGATAGAGACCCGGCTTGCCGAATTGTGCCCGGCCATCCGTCAGATCAAGATGGTTGTGCAGGAGGGGCGTCTGCTCGCTTACGCCTGTCTGCAGGCCGGAGCAAGGAAGCCCGACGGCGATGCCCTGCTGCAGCGGGCCGGCGAGTGTCTGCCCGAATACATGGTGCCGGCGCGCCTCTGCTGGCTGCCCGAGATGCCGCTCACCCCCAACGGCAAGCTGGACTTGCGCCGCCTGCCCGCCATCGTCTGGCAGCAGAGCAAGGGCGAGCCGCAAAACGTACTGGAGCAGACCGTGCTCGCCATCTGGCAAGGGGTGCTCAAGCAACCGCTCGGGGTGGAGGATGACTTCTTCCGCTTAGGCGGTGACTCCATCCTCAGCATCCAGCTCACCACCCGGCTGCGGGATGCAGGGCTGCACTGCAGCGTGAAGGACGTGTTCGAAGCCAAGACGGTACGCCGCCTCTGCCGCCAGCTCGGCCAGCAGCAGGCTGTCAGCCACAGGAGCGAGCAGGGCAGCCTGACCGGCGAGTTCCCGCTCCATCCCATTCAGCACTGGTTCTTCGAGCAGGGCTTTGCCAAGTCCGGTCACTGGAACCAGGGGGTGATCCTGCGCCTGCCGGCCGGGGTGGACGATGAGGCCCTGCGCGGCTGGCTGGATGCGTTGCGCCAGCACCACGATGCCCTGCGTCTGGCGGTGACCCCGACCGGCCAGCGCTACCTGGCCGAACTGCCATTGCCGCCGCTGCCGACCCTGGATGCCGGCAGCCTCGATGAGGCCGAGCTGCAGGCCCGCCTGACCGAGCTGCAGGGGGATCTCGACCCCGCCAGCGGCCACACCCTGGCCTGGGCCCGCCTGCGCAATCTCTCCCTCGAGGGGGATCGCGAGGGCGAGACGGTGGAGGGGCTCTTCCTCGCCTTCCATCACCTGGTCATCGATGCCGTCTCCTGGCGCATCCTGGCCGAAGATCTGGCACGGGTGAGCAGGGGCGAGCCGCTGCCCGCCAAGGGCAGCAGCTATCGCCAGTGGGGCGAAGGGCTCGCGGCCTACGCCAAACGGGAAGAGGATCAGCTTGGCTTCTGGCTGGCTCAGGGGGAGGCCAGCAAGCCAGGCTTGCTGGAGGAGCGACGCGCCGCCGGTGGCCGCGCCGCTGCCAGTTTGCTGCAACTGAGTCAGGAGACCACGTCTCGTCTCATCGACACCGCCAACCAGGCCTACTTCACCCGGGTGCCCGACCTGCTGCTGGCGGCACTGACCCGTACCCTGAGCGAGCAGGGTTACGGCAACCGTCACTGCGTGATGCTGGAAGGACACGGCCGCGAGGCCATCGATGCGGAACTGGACGTGAGCCGTACCCTCGGCTGGTTCACCAGCACCTACCCGTTGGCGTTGGCGGATGCCAAGGAGTGGGACGCGCTGGTGTGCGCCACCAAGGAGCAGTTGCGCGCCGTGCCGGACAAGGGGGTAGGCTTCAACGCCTTGCGGCTGCACCACCCACGTGGCTGGGCACTGCCCGAAGCCCTGGTGGTCTTCAACTATCTGGGGGTCAGCCATCAGGGCGAGGCTGCTCAGCCCTGGCAGCCTCTGCCCTTGGCGCCGGGGGCACCCAGTTCCCCTGACAACCTGCCGCGCGAGCTGGTCAGCCTGCACGGGGGCGTGTTTGATGGCCGCCTCACCCTGCGTCAGGTGGGCGCCCTCAACCAGCAGGCGAGCGACGCCCTGATGGCGCGGCTGGCGGACAACCTGACGGCGCTGGTGGAGCACTGCTGCGCGGTGAATGCTCCGCGCCATACCCCGAGTGACTTCCCTGGGCTTGGACTCTCGCAAGCTGCGCTCGATGGGGTGCTGAGCGGACGCGAGGTGGAGACCCTGCTGCCCATGACCTCGCTTCAGCAGAGCATGTTCCATCACAGGGCGCTGGTGCCCGGTGACACGGCCTATCATCTGCAGACCGAGATCGACTATCAGCAGCCGCTGGACGTGGCGGTCTACCGTCAGGCCTGGCAGGGGCAGATCGCCCGCTGGCCGGCCCTTCGCAGCGAACTGGTGCTGGCGGACGGGGTCGCACTGCAGCGCATCATGAAGCGCGCCGAGTTGCCATTCCACTATGAGGACTTGTCTGAAGTGGGAAATGAGGTGGGAGAGGCAGAGGCTCGGGTCCAAGCCTACCGCGAGCAGGATCTGGCCCGCCCGATCCCGCTCGAGCAGGCGCCCCTGCTGCGCCTTGCCTGCTTCAAATTGGCCCCCGATCACCACAAGGTGATCTTCAGCGCCCATCACGGCGTGCTGGATGGCTGGAGCGGCCCCGTGTTGCTGGGGGCGCTGCATCGCGGCTATCAGGCGTTGATGAACGGCCTGTTGCCCCAGCGCGATCCGGATACCGCCTGGCTCGAATTTGGCCGCCATATCGCGAGCCAAACCCGCAGCGCCGACGCCTATTGGCAGGGGCGGGGCGAACTACTGGCAACGCCTAACGATCTCGCCTGCCTGTTCGGGGTGACGCTGGACGCAGGCTCAAGCGGGCGCCATACCCAGCAGCGACCGGCGGTGTGCGCCACAGCGTTGCCGGCCGAGGTGGCGACCTTGCTGGCGCGCCGTGCCCGCGAGCTTGGCGTGACCGCGGGCCTGTTGGCCCAATATGCCTGGCACCGTCTGCTGGCACGCCGCTCTGGCGATGCCGTCACCCTGGTGGGCAACGTGACCCCGGGCCGGGATTACCCCATCGAGGGGATCACCGCGAGCGTCGGGCTCTACATCAACAGCCTGCCGCTGGCGCTGGCGTGGCGCACCGAGTTGAGCCTGGCCGAGCATATCGCCCAGTTGCAGACCGACCTGATGGCGCTCAACGAGCACGGCACCCAGTCGCTGGCGGCACTGACGAAAGGGCGGGCGCGTCTGTTCCAGAGCTTGTTCGTGTTCGAGAACTACCCCATGCCGGCGGCCCCTGCCGCCCCCGAACCCCACCAGCTGGTGCCGCGCTTTGGCGCCGTGGTGGAGAAGGTGGAGCTTCCTCTCTCCTTGGTGGTCAGCAGCCGGGGCGAGACGCTCCAGCTGCGCCTCGAGTTCGACGGCGAGCAGATCCCCGAGGCCCGGGCCGAGGCGGTGCTGGCTGCCTGGCTAGCCGAGCTCGACTGGCTGGCGCAGGCGGATCTGGGCCAGCCGGCCAGAGTGGCGGCGGCCGCGCCGTTCCCAGCGCAAGGTGCAGCTACACAAGCGACAGCCACACCATCGACTGTCACACAAGTGGCCGCAACCAAGGCTGAGTCCGGTCTGGCTCAGCCGCCGGCCGAGGCCCGCAGGCTGGTGGCCCTGTGGGAGCGCCTGTGCGGCGTGCCCGGCATCTGGCAGCAGACCCTGTGTGAACTCGGGGTGGATTCGGTGCAGCAGCTCGCCCTGCTGGCGGCCCTCAACGAGGCGTTTGGCCAGGATCGGGCGTCGCTCACCCTGCAGACGCTCAAGGCCCACCCATCACCCAGCCGGCTCTATCGGCATTGGCTGGTGCGCCAAACGGAGGCCGCACTATGACGGTGACCATCAAGCATGAGGCTTCGCTCGTGCAAACCCGGCTTGCCCCCCGTGAGGGGGCGGCCAACCTGGGCGCGCGGCTGGCGGCATGTCTGGCCGCCACCCCGCTGGCCCCCGCCATCCGTATGGGCGTGGGCATGAGTGTGGAAATGGCAGAGATCCGTGACGGTGCAACCGCAGGGCAGTGGCTCAGCTACGGCGCCCTCAATGCAAGGGTCGGCCAGATTGCCGCCCGCCTGCAGGGGCTGGCGGTGGGAGAGCGGGTCGGCCTCTATCTCTCCCGCAGCCCGGATCTGGTGGCCAGCCTGCTGGCCTGCCTGCGGCTCGGCCTCTGCTTCGTGCCGCTGGAGCCGGACTTTCCCCTGGAGCGGCTGCAGGGGATAGCCCGCCAGGCCAGGCTCTCGGCGGTGATCTGCGATGAGGAGGCGGGGACCCCGGACTTCGGTTGCCCCCTGCGTCCCCTCAAGGGGCCGGCCCCCGGCGGGGCTCTCTCCTGGCCCAGGGTGGACGACGCCCTGGCTGCCTACATGATGTTCACCTCGGGCTCCACCGGCGAGCCCAAGGGGGTGGTCATCAGCCGGCGGGCCCTGCTCTGCTTCCTCGACGGGATCCGCGATCGGCTCGGGCTTTCACCTGGCTGCCACTGGCTCTTCATCACCACCCCGGCCTTCGACATCTCCCTGCTGGAGATGCTGGGGCCGCTCTGGGGCGGGGGCCGGTTGACGGTGGCCGGCGGCGAGCACAACAAGGATCCGCTGGGGATGCTGGCGCTGCTCGAGGGCGACCCCTCCATCAACTGGCTGCAGGCCACCCCGGCCTGCTGGCGCATGCTGCTCAAGGCCGGCTGGCAGGGACGCAATACCCTCACCGCCCTGTGCGGCGGCGAGGCGCTGGACCCAGGTCTGGCCGAGCAGCTCTGTGCCCGCACCCGGCGGCTGTGGAACTGCTACGGGCCCACCGAGGCCACCGTCTGGTCCCTGGTGAGCGAGGTGCGCTGGCCACCGGCTGGTGGCCAGATCACCATCAGCCACAGCCTGCCCGGCTATCGGCACTGGGTGCTGGACGAGGCGGGGCTGCCGGTGGCGGAGGGGGAGTGCGGCGAGCTCTGCATCGAGAGCCCGGCCCTGTGCGAGGGGTACTGGCGCAAGCCGGCCTTGACCAGCGCCGCCTTCCTGCGCCTTGCCACCCATCGCCTCTATCGCACCGGCGATCGGGTGCGCCGGCTGGGGGCGGACCGCTTCCTCTATCTGGGGCGGCGCGATGATCAGGTCAAGCTGCGGGGCTTTCGCATCGAGCTCGGCGAGGTGGAGGCGGGACTGCGCCGCCAGGCAGGGGTGCAGGAGGCAGCGGTGCGTCTGGTGGGTGAGGGGGACGAGGCCATGCTGGTGGGCTACGTGGAGGTGAAAAGCGGGGTGACCCTCAATCGCCTCGCCCTGCGCAAGGGGCTGCAGGCGACGCTGCCGCACTACATGGTGCCGGCGCGGCTCATCCTGCTGGATGCCCTGCCCAAGACCGGCAGCGGCAAACTGGACAGAAAGGCGCTGCCCCTGCCGGAGTAGCATTGCCCGTTGCTCGCAAGCGTTGATAAACAAAGAAGCCCGCATGATGCGGGCTTCTTGTTGGCAGTCAACCGAGATGGGGATCAGTGCGCGATGGGGGCCGCGTCCGGCTTGGTGAGCAGATGCTCGACGTCGTCGATCACCTTGAGGGCCGCCTGGGGGCCGCCGGTGGAGGTCCACAGCGATCCGTCCACGGCGCCGAAGCGCTTGCCCTTGATGGCGCCAAGCTGCTGGAAGGCCGGGGTCTGCTCGGCCTGCTTCATGGCATCCACCGCATCGCCGCTGGTGCTGAGGGTGCCGACCACCAGCCAGTCACCGTCCAGCAGGTTGAGGGATTCGAGACTCAGGGCCGGGGAGTGGGGGCTCTTGTCGCCGATCTGGTGGGCCGGGCGAGCCAGCCCCATCTCGGTGACCACGCTGCTGGCGAAGGTGCCGCCATGCATGTAGCTAGGCCCCTTGGGGTTCCAGCGCACTATGCTCACCTGCTCCCCCTGGTGCTTGGCGAGCTTGCTGCGGGCCTCTGCCAGGCGGGCGTCATACCGGGCGAGGAAGGCCTTGGCCTCGGCCTCCTTGTTCATCACATTGGCGCTGCGGTTGAACACGGTTTTCCAGGGCTCGCCCCAGTTGCCGGTGACGACGGTGGGGGCTATCTCCTTGAGCAGGGCCAGGAGTTCGGGCTTGGTCTGGCCGGTGAGAATGAGATCCGGTTCGAGGTCTATCAGCTTCTCCAGATTGGGGTTGTCCAGATCCCCGACCACCTGGATCTCCTTGCCCGCCTTGTCCAGCAAATAGCGGGGCAGGGTGGACTGGCCGCGACCGTTGACTGTGCCGACCGGTTGCACCCCCAGGGTCAGGGCGCTGTCGAGATCGAGCTCGCTCAACACAACGACCCGCTGGGGCGCCTCGGGGACAGTGTGGGTCTGGCCGTTGGCATCGAGCACCTGGCGGGTGCCTGCCTGGGCCTGAAAGCCGACCAGACTGGCCAGCATGAGCGCGGCGGCCAGGGGGGAGGAGATCTTCATGGTTACATCCTTAATGGGTGAAATCGGCGGCACTCTTGGCCCATGCAGGGCGGCCCCTGTTGGTTGTGCCTGCCAGTCAGCCTGAAACCGGGGTCCAAATGGGCGGGACATGCTATCACAGATAGCGCAAGTGAGAAACATTGTCATTTGTATTTGTGGTATCTGCCCTTGGGGTTTTGTTACCATGAGGCGCCATTGCGAGGAGCCCAGATGCCCCCCTTATCCCCTCTCACCGCCTTCCTTTTGCAACGGGATCACCTGCTGCTGCCGGGAACGCCCCCCTTGCCCCTGCATCGCATCTGCTTCGATGCCGCCGCCTTTACCCCCGCCTGCTTCGCGGTCCACGACATGGCGTTGCCCGCCAGCCTGCAGCGTGCGGCCCCCAAGCGGCTGGGGGAGTTTCTGGCGGGGCGCCTCGCGGCCCGCGAGGCCCTGCGCCCCTTTGGCCTTGCGGGGAAGGGAGTTGCCATCGGGAGCGCCCGCGAGCCCCTGTGGCCTGCGGGAATGGAGGGGAGCATCAGCCACAGCCAGCTGGCGGGGCTGGGGGTGGCGCTCTGTGGGGTGCGCCGCGCAC
>NZ_CDBZ01000042.1 GCF_000819985.1 Aeromonas media
GGTATACCCCTCCCCCGATAGCCAGCTCCTGTTAGCCGCTTCCGGCCAGCAACCCCATGCAACCCTCCGTGCCCCCCCCCCTCAACCCAACCTGGCACAGGTACCCCTGCCCTTGGATGCTGTCGGCCCCGGCTCGCCTATCCGCGATCGACTCTGCCCCTGGTGACTTTTCTGAACCTCAGTTAAACGAGCTGTGAGACATTCGCCATAGATGGCGTAAGTGAAGCGCCTCAAAAATTCTCGCCATAGTCGGAAAAGAAGAGCAAAAAAACCGCACTTAAAAATCACAACATCATGATTTTAAAAGCAATGCCATCATTATAATTTCTCGAGAAACGAGTTTCGAAAAAACGTTTTTCAGCATGCCGTTGTCGTCCTCCACGAAATCCTTATAGTTACTCCTGCACGGACGCAATGAAGTCGGTCAGGAAGACTGGCTGCCAGGGTTGGGCAAATGGACTCACCACAGGATGTGGTAAAGGACACCTCCCAGGACGGAGAAAGTGCGACGGGAACGGATGACTCGTCAGGCCATGATGGCTAAAGGACACCCCAAAGGATTGGGAAGGGGAAACCTAAAGGAAGAGGTATAGTCAGGGATTGCAGGGAGCAACTTCGTTCAAGGATATGAGCGATAAGACTATCGGGGGCGACGCAAGTCGCCCCCATCTTTTTTGGGAATTTTTCACGCTTTCCCGGTGAGCTGCCACCCTGACCACGGCAGCCAGGGTGCCCATCACCAGTCCAGCCGACCTTACTCCAGCCGGAAGTGCCCCACTATCTCCCGCAGCCTGTCATAGGTGTGCTGCATGGAGGTCGAGCTCTCCACCGTCCTCTCGCCATTGCCCTTGAGCTGGGTGATCACCTCGGCGATGGCGCTCATGTTGCGGTTGATCTCTTCGGCAACCGCGCTCTGCTGCTCCGCTGCGGTGGCGATGTGGCTGATGAGATCATTGATTTCCACCACTTCCCCCGCCATCAGATCCAGCGACACATTCACCTTGCTGGTGTTCTCTGCCGCATCCTGACAGCTCTGCCGGGTGTTCCCCATGGCCGCTACCACGGTCTGGGTTCCCCGCTGCAACCGGGTCAGCATGGTCTGGATCTCGGCGGTGCTCTTCTGGGTACGACCCGCCAGGGATCGCACCTCATCGGCGACCACGGCAAACCCGCGCCCCTGCTCACCGGCCCGGGCGGCCTCGATGGCGGCGTTGAGCGCCAGCAGGTTGGTCTGCTCGGCGATGCCGCCGATGACCCCCAGGATGGAGCCTATCTGCTGCACATCCTGCTGCATGGCGGTGATGGAGTGGGCGGTGGCTTCCACCTCCGTCACCAGCGCGGTGACGCTGGCCATGGCCTGATCCACCACCCGACGTGATTGGCTCGCCAACTGCTGGCTCTGACCGGTCAGCTGGGCCGTACTGGCGGCGCTCTCCGACACCGAGACGGCGGTGCGGCTCATCTCGTTGATGGCGGTGACGACCTGTTCCGTCTCCCGCACATGCTCGGCCAGCAGCCCCTGGGCCGACCCCGTTTGCCTGGCCAGACCCGAGATCCCCTCATTGAGCTGGCCGCTGGCCTGGCGCACCTCTCCCATCATTTCCTGCAACCGCTCGATGAAGCGGTTTATGCCGGCCGAGATCTGGCCGAGGTCGTCCGTGCTGGTCACCGTCAGACGGCGGGTCAGATCACCACTGCCCCGGGACAGCTCCTGCACCAGATCGCGCAGGGAGAGGATGGGGCGATAGGCCAGGTTGAGAGCCACCATGGAGATCACCAGCACCAGGGCAGCCACCCCAAGCAGGGCCAGGGTGATCTTGCCGTTGAGCGCCTGGGTCATGGCCCGGATGTAGTCGAGATCGATATAGCCGGTCAGGGTCCAGCTGCTACCGCGGATATCCAGCTGGTTGGGACGGCTCTCCGTCTCTCCCTGGGGCTTGCTGCTGTAGAGTACCTGGCCCTGACTGTCGCTCAGGGAGAAGTAACGCCCCTCCCCGCTCACCTTCGCCAGCAGCGCCTTGAACTCGCTCATGTCGAGGTAATAGAGATAGGCGGAATCGGCACCACGGGGTACCAGGATGGAGATCACCGGCTTGCCGTCCAGTTGCTCCAGCGGGCTGACGGTGATCTGGTTGTTGGCGGCGGGGATCAGCTTGCGCAGAGCCTCGACCCTGGCCTTGTCGTCGATGACCCCGTTCACGTCGAACGCCATGTCACCGATCAGCTTGACGATGTTGTGAAAACCGGTCTCCTGCAGCGCCTTCTTGACGCTGGTCACCCCGAGGTTGAGATTCGCCGCCAGCAGCACCTTCTGGTTGATGTCACCGGCCAGCTTCTCCTTGACCAGGGTGATCTGCTCGTTGATGTTCTGGGTCGCCTGGGTGCGGATGTAGCCACTGATGAAGTGATTGACGCTGAACCAGGCGGTGCCGATGGTGACCAGGATGGCGAGCAGCAGCAGAACGTTGATTTTGACTTTGAATGGCATGGGGTGGGTCCCTCCAAATAGAAAGGGCCGGAACATGACCGGCCCTTTCTGCCAATGCTTACTTCTTCTTGGCGTACTTCATTGAGTCCAGGGCAACCGCCAGAATGATGATGCCGCCCTTGATGATGAACTGCCAGTAGGGGCTGACCCCGATATAGGTCAAACCATAGTTGATCAGGGTAAAGATGAGTACCCCGGTGATGACACCGGCGACAGTCCCTACACCACCGGCAAAGGAGACACCGCCCACCACGCAGGCCGCGATGGCATCGAGTTCATACATGAAACCGAGGTTGTTGGTGGCGCTGCCGATCCGGCCTGCTTCCAGCATGCCGCCGAAGGCGTAGAAGACACCGGCCAGGGCGTAGATGATCACCAGATTGACCGCCACGTTGACGCCGGAGACCTTGGCAGCTTCCGGGTTGCCGCCGATGGCAAAGATGTTCTTGCCAAAGCGGGTCTTGTTCCACAGCACCCAGACGAAGACGCTGGCGATGGCCGCATAGAAGGTCAGGTACGAAAGCTTGAATCCTCCTATCCGGATAAAGCCCTGCGCGAAGCTGGAGAAGCGAGGGTCGAAGCCAGCCACCGGAGAGGCACCCACCGAATCAAAATAGAGGGAGTTGATGCCGTAGACGATGATCATGGTGCCCAGAGTGGTAATGAAGGGCGTCACGTTCAGGTAGGCCACGATCAGGCCGTTGACCAGACCGATCAGCGCACCCACAGCACAGACCAACAGGATCACCGCCGGAATGGGTACTTCACCCAGACTGGGGAACACCTTGTTGACGTTGGTCAGGGCCTGCAGCATGGTGGCCGCGATCAGCGCCGCCAGACCGACCTGACGACCGGCCGACAGGTCCGTCCCCTGGGTGATGATGATCCCCGCCACCCCGAGGGCGATGATGACCCGCACCGAGGACTGAGTCAGGATGTTGCTGAGGTTGGTGAGACTCAGGAAGGATGGCTCCTGGATCACGATAACCATGAGCAGCACCAGCAGCACCAGGTAGATGGCGTTTTCCTTGAGCGCCTGCATCAGATTGAAATTTTTAGCCGACTCCATAAATGTCTTCCTGTCTCTAGAGGTACAGAGATGCCAGGCGCAGTATCTCGCTCTGGTCAGTTTCTTTGGTATTGACGATCCCGGCGACCCGGCCATTGCTCATCACCATGATGCGGTCGGTGATCCCCAGCAGTTCGGGCATTTCGGACGAGATAATGATGATCCCCTTGTCCTTCTTCGCCAGCTCCAGGATGAGCTGGTAGATTTCGAACTTGGCCCCGACGTCTATGCCCCGGGTCGGTTCATCCAGCATCAGGATCTCCGGCTGGGTCAGCAGCCAGCGGCCTATGATCACCTTCTGCTGGTTGCCCCCGGAGAGGGAGCCAATCTGTGTCTGCTGGGTCGGTGTCTTGACGCGCATGGAATCGATGACCCACTGGGTATCGCTCTTCATCTTGTTGTCGCTGAGCAGCCCCATGGATCCCTTGTAGCTGTCCATGTTGGCGATCAGGGAGTTGAAGGCGATGTCGAGACGGGAGTAGATCCCGGTGGAGCGACGCTCCTCCGTCACCAGGGCGAAGCCGTTCTGGATCGCCTCATGGGCGTTGCGATTGGCGACTTCCTTGCCGTGCAGCTTGATGACACCGTCGCTGTGATCGCGGATACCGAACAGGGTCTCGACGATGTCGGTGCGCTTGGCCCCCACCAGACCGGCAATGCCGAGGATCTCCCCCTTGTGCAGGTTGAAGCTCACGTCCTTGATGGAAGGCTGATTCTTGGCCGTCAGGCGCTCGACTTCGAGAATCACCTCTTTCGGCTGGTTGGTTTTCTCCGGGAAGCGCTGGGTCAGCTCACGACCGACCATCATGCCGATGATCTTGTCCATCGTGAGTCCTTCGAGGGACTGGGTCGCCACCCACTGGCCATCCCGCAATATGGTGATCTCGTCACAGAGCTGGAAGATCTCTTCCATCTTGTGGGAGATGTAGACGATGCCGCACCCCTTGTCCTTCAACTTGTTGATGATCTTGAAGAGGTGGTTGACCTCTTTCTCGGTCAGGGAGGAGGTGGGTTCGTCCATGATGACGATCTTGGCGTCATAGGAGAATGCCTTGGCGATCTCGATCATCTGCATCTGGGAGACGGAGAGGGTGCCGACCTTGACCCTTGGGTCTATGTCGATGTCCAGTTCGTCGAAGATGCGCTTGGTGTCGTCATACATTTTGCCGTGGTCGATGAACCAGCCCTTGGTGGGGTAGCGACCGAGCCACATGTTGTCCATCACGGTGCGTTGCAATACCAGGTTCAGCTCCTGGTGCACCATGGATACGCCATTTTCCAGCGCCTCTTTGGAAGAGGTGAAGTTGATCTCCTCGCCCTTGAAGAAGATCTTGCCCTGATCCTTCTCGTAGATGCCGAACAGGCACTTGAGCAGCGTGGACTTCCCTGCGCCATTCTCGCCCATCAACGCATGCACAGAATGAGGACGGACCCGTAAATTGACATTATCGAGTGCCTTGACGCCAGGAAAGCTCTTACTGACGTCAATCATCTCCAACAGCCATTCTGATTGTTGCCGTGTTGTCATATCAGCCATCACATCTGGTTGAAAAAAGGGCAAGGGGATCTCCCTTGCCCTGAGGGGAGGAATTACTCGAATTGGGACAGGTTGTCTTTGTCTACGCCCACATAGGCAACACGCACGACCTTGTTGTCGATCTTCCAGTTGGTGCCTTCACCGGCCGGCTTGCCTTCCGCCAGATTCTTGGTCAGCTCGAAGGTCGCCTTGGCCTGGTTGGCCGCATCGTTCAGCACTGTACCCGCCATGGCACCGCTCTTGACCATGGCCAGCGCTTCCGGCAGGGCATCGACGCCGAACACCGGGATGGCAGTCTTGCCCTGGGCTTTCAGGGATTCAACAGCACCCATTGCCATGCCGTCGTTGTTGGCGATGACCACTTCGATCTTGTTGGCGTTGGGGCCGGAGATCCAGGCGTCCATCTTGTCTTTCGCCATGGCGGTATCCCACATACCGGTATCCATGTGCAGCTGTTCGGTCTTGACGCCGCCGTCATTCAGAGTCTTGACGACGTAGGTGGTACGGGCTTCCGCATCCGGGTGGCCCGGTTCGCCCTTGAGCAGCACAAACTGGATGACGCCATCCTTGTTCAGATCCCACTCCGGGTGTGCCTTCCAGTGCTTGGCGATCAGCTGGCCCTGGATGATCCCTGACTCCTTGGAGTCGGTGCCCACGTAGTAGGCCTTGTCATAGCTGGCCAGATCGGCCGCGCTCGGTTCCTTGTTGTAGAACACCACGGGGATCTCGTCGGCACGGGCTTTCTCGATCACGACAGGGGCCGCAGCCGGGTCAACCAGGTTGATGGCCAGCGCCTTCACGCCCTTGGCGAGCAGCACGTCGATCTGGTCGTTCTGCTTGGACTGGTCATTCTGGGAGTCATTCATCAGCAGCTCCACACCGGGATTGGCTACCGCTTCCTTCTCGATGGCCTTGCGCACTACCGCCATGAAGTTGTCGTCATACTTGTAGACGGTGACACCGATACGGGTATCGGCCTGGGCTTGTGCTCCTGCCATCAGTCCCATCAGCAAGGTGGCAACTGTCGTGAGTTTTTTCATTGTTATGCTCCGATCTCTAATATCTGTTTTTGTAGGGAATGCTGTACACCGTTTGAACTGGCGCCAGCCTAATGTAATCAGTTTGTTGTGTGACGGTCTGTGATCATGGCAACAAAATGAAAACGTTTACACTCTGTTACATAGAAGCAATATTGTTAAAGATTAAATAGTTATGTAAGTTAAGGCCTCCTTCGAGGCCTCACCATCCAAGACTAGTCCATCTAGCGAAAAATGCAGTTCCAGCTGTAACTTCCAGGCAACAACCAGAATTCAGGCCGCACGCTCTGGCTCCAGGAGTCATCTCCCCCTACACCCATGTGGAAACCATCCAGACAGAGGTGCACTCCTCCCTGGGCTACCAGATCGGTCTGATGACGGGCCAGGGCAAGCTGTTGCTGGCTGTAGTGGCTGACGCTGAAGTGGAACTTGCCCTCGATGCTCACCTCTGCGAGCCGCAGCTGACGGGTATCGCAACGCAATCCGTTGTCGGTCGGGAACACATAGGGGGTGTGCAGGGCCGCAATCGGCAGCTGCCAGCGATGGAGGTCGGCGGCAAGCAGCCTGTCCGGGTAGTTCTCGTGGGGACCGCGCCCCAGCCAGCTCACTTCGTCGACCTCGCCGGCCAGCCAGAGCCTGGCGCCGATGCGGGGCAGCGACGGCATGTCGGCAGCGATCTCCACCTCGATGTGCAGCGCCATGACGCCATCGGCATCAAAGCTGTGGTGCCAGCGGGTCAGTATCTTCAGCTCGTCGGCCACGAAGTAGCCATGACACACCGTGATGAGACCCTGAGCCGGGCTCGCCTCCAGGCCGAGGCAGCGGTGCTGCAGATCATTGAGCCCGGCCTCCTGCCAGCGGGCAATCCAGGCATTGGGATCCGCGTGATCCGCCTCGCTGGTGCCGATGTCGTTGTCAAGCGGCGCCCGGTAGAAGTGATCGGCGATGACGTCACGCAGCTGTTCACGGCCATGCTTCTGCCAACTGCTGATACGGCCGCTGGCCTTGTCCAGCCGCCACTCGCTGCCCGCAGCACGCACCAGCCAGTGGTCAGGCTGCTCGCTCAAGGGGGCGGGAGCCCGGGTAACGGGCATGGCCAGAGGAGTCGGCAGCATGCATTGCTGGCGCGCCACCTCGTGACCCGCCCCGGCCCAGGCCGTGGCGGTGGGCTGCACTATGGCCAGATCCAGCCAGGCGAGGGCGCCCGCGGCAAAGCCGGGCAGCCGCTCCAGCAGGGTCAGCGTTGCCCATCCCTGAGGCGCGAGCGCGAGCGGGCACTCGCCCTGGCTCAGCACCACTCCGTCCTCCAGCAGTTGCCAGCGCAGTACTTCGTTGTCCGTGGGGCGGAACAGGTATTCGCTATGGACCTCCACCGTCAGCGGCTTCTGGCCTACCAAGGACAGCACGAAAGGTTGCTGGGCCCGCTTGGCCTCGAACAAGGCGGGATGCGGCGTGCGATCGGGGAACAGCAGGCCGTTGCAGCAGAACTGGCGATCGTTGGGAAGATCGCCGAAATCACCACCATAGGCCCAGAAATGGCGGCCATCATCGGTCTGCTTGTCTAGCCCCTGATCCACCCAATCCCACACAAAACCGCCTTGCAGGCGGGGATGATCGCGAAACGCCTGCCAGTAGTGGGCGTAACCCCCCAGGCTGTTGCCCATGGCGTGGGCATATTCGCAGAGGATCAGCGGCCGGGTCTCTTCCGGCAGACCTATCCACTTGGCCAGTGCCCACTTGGGCACCGCCGGGAAAGGCTGATCCTGATGGGTGCGGGCATACATGGGGCAGATGATGTCGGTGGCCGGGGTATCGGCTCCACCCCCTTCGTACTGGACCGCGCGGCTCGGATCGGCCCGTTTGACCCACTGGTACATGGCGTCATGGGCCGGACCATAGCCGGATTCGTTGCCCAGCGACCAGATGATGATGCTGGGGTGATTGAAGTCACGCGCCACCATGCGGGTGACCCGCTCGAGGAAGGCGTTGCTCCAGGCGGGATCCTGTGCCAGCCGCCCCATGGGGGTCATGCCGTGGGTCTCCAGGTTCGCCTCGTCCACCACATAGAGGCCGAGCCGGTCACACAGTCGGTAGAACTCGGGATGATTAGGGTAGTGGGAGCAGCGCACCGCGTTGAAGTTGTGCTGCTTCATCAACCGCAAATCCTGCTCCATGGCGGCCGGGGTCACCACATGGCCCAAGGCGGGATCGTGTTCGTGGCGATTGGCGCCGCGAATGAGCAGCGGTTGGCCGTTGACCCTCAGCAAGCCGCCCTTGATCTCCACCGCCCGAAAACCCACATCATGGGCCTCGCTCTCGATGGACTCGTCCTGCTCGTCCAGCAGGGTCAGGGTCAGTCGATACAGATGCGGCGTCTCGGCGCTCCACTTGTGGGGAGCCGCGACCTCCAGCCACAGCTCGGCTCTGTCTGTGTAGGCACCCTTCTCGTCGATGGGGCCGGTACCGAGGGGCTGATGCAGGCGGGCAACCGGCTGCTCACCGAAATAGAGGTTCGCCTCCACCGCCAGCCCGGCGCCTTCATTGACCTGCAGCGCCACCTTGAGACGGGCATCCCGGTAGCAGGCGTCCAGCACCGGGGTCAGCCGCACGTCCAGCAGCCGGCGCTCGGGTTTGTGCAACAGGCTGACGGAGCGGAAGATGCCGCTCATGCGCCACATGTCCTGATCCTCCAGATAGGAGCCATCGGACCAGCGCAGCACCAGCACGGCCAGCCGGTTGGTGCCTGCCTGCAGGAAGTCACCGAGATCGAATTCGGCGGGCAGCCTGCTGTCCTGGGAGTAACCGACCCAGCGGCCGTTGCAGAACAGATGGAAGGCGCTGTCCACCCCGTCGAAGATGATGCGGGTCTGACCGCTGGCCAGCCAGTCGACGGGCAGTTCAAACTCGCGGGAATAACAACCGGTGGGATTCTCTGCCGGCACCCGGGGCGGATCGCAGGGGAAGGGGTACTTGATGTTGGTATAGATGGGGCGATCAAACCCCTGCAGTTGCCAGTTGCCAGGTACCCTGATGAGGGTCGAGTCGGGCAGATCCTCGTTCAGCCACTCCTCGGGCACCAGCTCGGGGGCCCCGAAGAAGGAGAAACGCCAGTCGCCGTCGAGCAGCATGCGGGACGGCGAAGGGAGCCCGGCACGGGCATCGGCCTCGCTGCGCCAGCTGAACAAGGGGGTATGGGCAGGCAGACGATTCACCGAGGTAATCGCCTGGGTCTGCCAGTCCTGACGGGCCACTATCTCCCTGAGCATTCTTCTCTCTCCCTGCATGAACGCCGATAACGCATGCAGTGTAGGGGAGTTTTGCCTGATGATCGGCGATCCCGCTCACACAGATGTAAACGATTACACCTGTTTTGTTAAGTAAAACAGAGTAAAAATTAGCTAAATGAGGGTAAAAGATCGCTCCGTAGGATAGTCAGGCTGAAACAGGATGATCCGGACGGGGGAACCGTGGAAAAAGAGAGAGATATTGAGTTTCGAATGGCGACTTTTAGGGCGAGTCATCAGAGGCGGCCACTCAACTGCCTCCAATCCACCGTCAGAAGGCGGCAAGAAATATCGCCTTCAGAGTCTGGGGAATGCCATCGGAAGATGGTTGAGCAGAGACAGGCGGGCGCCATCAAGCGGCAGTTGAACAGGGGTGTGGGCGTCTATCGGTGCCTCAGTCCCCACTCCACCGCCATGACAGAGGCAGAGGGCACACCCGATGGGTACGACCGAGTGGCGGTTGATTAGAGACTGGGGCGCTTAGCAGAAGCATGAGCCAGTAGACATGCCCCAACCGCCGTCACGCCACCGCCATGACGGCGGCAAGGAGACGCAACGATCAGAGCCTGACGGGCGCCACCGAGTGGCGGTTGATAAGGGTCGGGGTGTAGATCCGGCTCTGCATCGTCTCGCTCTCCCCTGCGGCGAGTTGCAACGCCAGCTTGGCGGCCTGGGCGGCCATCAGTTCGATGGGATAACGCATGGTGGAGAGCTTGGGCCTCAGGTATCTGGCATAGATGATGTCATCGAAGCCCACCACCGAGACCTCTTCAGGCACCTTGAGACCATTGTCTGCCAGTACCGAGATGGCGCCTGCCGCCATGGCATCGTTGTAGGCCACCACCGCCGTGATGGGCAACCCCTTGGCCAGCAGGTTGAGCATGGCGCGCTCACCGCCCTCTTCATTGGGCATGCCGCTCTCCACCAGCTCGGGATCGGCGCTCAGGCCCGCCTCGGCCAGGGCATCCTGATAACCCTGATGGCGCAGCATGGCATCCTCGATGGCATGATCCGAACTGAGGAAGGCGATGTGGCGATGCCCCAGTTCCAGCAGATGGCGGGTCGCGGTGGCGGCCCCCTGCCGGTTGTTGAGGGCGATGCAGCGGCCCCTCAGACCCGGAATGTCGCGGTTGATCAGCACCATGCCAGGGGCCCGCAGGGCATAGTCGATAAGCTCCTCGTCGCTGAGCGCCTTGCTGTGCACCACCAGCGCCTCGCAGCGCTTGCCGATCAGCAGATCGATGGCTTCCCGCTCCTGCTGGGCGCGGTGAAAACCATTTCCCATCAGCAGGTGCAGCCCCTGTTCCACCGCCACCCCGGCGACCCCCTTGACCAGAGCCCCGAAGAAGGGATCTGCCACGTCACCGACCACCACGCCCATGGTGTCGCAGGTCTGGCTGACCAGGGCCCGGGCGTTGGCGTTGGGGGTGTAGCCCAGTTCGGCCATGGCCTTCTGCACCACCTCGCGGGAGGCGGCACTGGCCTTGGGTGAGTTGTTCATCACCCGTGAAACCGTTGCCACCGATACGTTGGCCAAACGGGCGACATCCTTGATGGTGCTCATGCTGTTTTCACTTATTTCACGGTTCGATATGGCGCCATTATACCGAGCAATGTCACTGATAACAGGGGGGAAAGCCATGTCGATTCATTTATCGCCATGCAAGGACATGTAAACGTTTCCATCTATTTGTTAACCGGTTCACAGTTTACCCGCCAGCCCCTCGGCTAGACTCCTGCTCAGGCTTTCCTTGCGTGAGGCACGAACGGTGGAGAAGAGGATGAGAGTACTGGTGACCGGCGGTTGCGGCTATATCGGCAGCCACACCTGTCTGGCCTTGCAGGCGGCAGGCATGGAACCCGTGGTGGTGGACAACCTCTGCAACAGCAAGGCCGCCGTGCTGACACGGGTTGCCGCCATCAGCGGGCAGCGGCCCCGCTTCTATCAGGGGGACATCCGTGACCCGGCACTGCTGGACAGCATCTTCGCCGAGCAGCAGATCGACGCCGTGATCCACTTCGCCGCCCTGAAAGCGGTCGGCGAATCGACCCGGATCCCCCTCGAATACTATGAAAACAACCTGAGCGGCACCCTGGTGCTGCTGCAGGCGATGAAGCGGGCCGGGGTTCACAACCTGGTGTTCAGCTCCTCGGCCACCGTCTACGGCGATCCGGCCAGCACCCCCATCCGGGAAGATTTCCCCCGCAGCGCCACCAATCCCTACGGCCGCTCCAAGCTGATCATCGAGGAGATCCTCGAGGATCTGCAGGCCGCCGAGCCCCACTGGAGCATGACCCTGCTGCGCTACTTCAACCCGGTCGGCGCCCACGAGTCCGGCACCCTGGGGGAAGATCCCCAGGGCATCCCCAACAATCTGATGCCCTATATCACCCAGGTGGCCATCGGCCGTCGCGACTGCCTCTCGGTCTTTGGAAACGATTACAACACTCCGGACGGCACCGGGGTACGCGACTACATCCATGTGATGGATCTCGCCGAGGGGCACGTCAAGGCGTTGCACCACTGCGCCGGCAAGGGCGGCGTCCACCCCTACAACCTGGGCACGGGCCAGGGCCAGAGCGTGCTGCAGATGGTGGCCGCGTTCTCAGCCGCCTGCGGCAAGCCACTGCCTTATCGCATCGAGCCCAGGCGCTCGGGCGACATCGCCGAATGCTGGGCCGATCCCGCCAAGGCACAGCGCGAACTGGGCTGGCACGCCAGCCGGGATCTCGCCGCCATGTGCGCCGACAGCTGGCGCTGGCAGCTCGCCAACCCGAACGGTTACG
>NZ_CDBZ01000043.1:0-2972 GCF_000819985.1 Aeromonas media
GCCACCCCGAAGGCGATGAGGGCAAACATCAGGGGGGCCATGTTGTCCATCATGACGGTCACTTCACCAGGGCCAGGATCTGGCGAAACGCCGGATGGCGGCAATCCCCCATCAGCTCGTAGAGACACATCTCCACCGAGGTGAGGGATGCGCCCCGGGCCGCCAGCTGGCCGATGGCGAGCTCCCGGTTGGCGGCAGTGCGGGATGACACCGCATCCACCACCAAAGAGACCCGGGCGCCGCTCGCCAAGAGCCCCAGCACGCTCTGGTAGACGCAGATATGGGCCTCAATGCCGCACACCAGCCAGTGGCTGACCCCGGTTCCGGCCAGGGCATCGGCGACCGTCGGCTCCCCCAGGGCGCCGAAGCTGTATTTGGCCAGCACAAAGGTGCCCGCCTGCAGCGGCTGCAACTCGGGTACGGTGGTGCCGAGCTTGTCCGGGTTCTGCTCCAGCCAGATGACCGGTAGGTCCAGCGCCTTGGCTCCCTGCACCAGCCGGGCCGTGTTGGCGATGAGCGAGTCGCTCCCCTCCACCAGACGGGCCAGCTTGCCCTGGATATCGACCACCAGCAGGCCGGTGTCGCGGCTTTCAAGCATGATTTTCTCCTTTGTTTGTGGCGAGCTTCCCGGCCCCGAGCTCAAAGACGTCGGGCTCCTGCTGACAAGCTGCACGGCGCCTCTTCACGCGCTCGCCATGCCAGGGGGGTCAAGGTAGGCCAGGGCCTCTATGTTGTTGCCGTCCGGATCGCGCAGGAAGGCGGCGTAGTAATTGGGGGCATAGTGGGGGCGCAGCCCCGGCTGCCCGTTGCAGACAAAGCCGGCCCTGACGCCAGCTTGATGAAACTCATCCACCTGCGCCGCGCTGCTTGCCGCGAAGGCGAGATGGCAGGGGGCACCCTGTTCGCCCCGCTCTATCAGGAAGCGCACCTTGTCGTGACCAACGCGGCCGAAACCTGCGGCGTCTTTGTCTGCCCATTTGACTGCTATCAAGAGGGGCGCCAGCACGGTTGCATAGAAGCGTCGGCAGTCGTCGACGCGCACCACCTTGATTTCAACATGATCGAACACGGTTACTCCTTGTTCTGTCTGTGGGCTGAGTAGGCTCTTGGCACCCGGATCGGATCCCATGATGATGGGTATCGAATGACCACAATAAGCCGGTTTTGCGTCAAGCGGGGAGAGTGCAAGCCGCATAACTGCGTGCTCTGTCAAAGATTTCTCATCCAGGGGCCGGATGGGCTTTGCCTCTCTTTGGCCAAGCTTGCCCGGTTTTGTTGCTTGGCGAAGGGAAAAAGCTCTGTTATGGTGTCTCTAGATAGCCATTTGGATGGCTAGATGGTTGTGGTGTCGGCCTTCATGATGACACCCGCAGCCCAACCATTTTGATGATCACCTCGACAGGGAGTTTCTATGCAGCGTCGTTCCTTCTTCACCCTCTCCGCCCTCGCGCTGCTCGCCAGCAGCCTGCCGCTGTCCGCCTTTGCCATCGATGAGGCGAAGAAAGAGATAGTGATAGGCACCACGGTCGGGGACTTCGCCGACATGGTGACCGACTCCATCAAGCCGCAGCTCGAGGCCAAGGGTTACAAGGTCAAATTGGTGGAGTTCACCGACTACGTGACCCCCAACATCGCCCTGGCGGACGGGTCGCTGGACGTCAACTGCTTCCAGCACAAACCCTATCTGGAGAGCTTCTCCAAAGACAGGGGCCTCTCCCTGGCCCCCATCACCCAGGTGCCGACCGGCCCCATGGGGCTCTATGCCGGCAAGTTGGGGGAGCTCAAGGTCCTGAAAGAGGGGAGCACCGTCGCCATTCCCAACGACCCTACCAACCAGGCGCGGGCCTTGCTGATGCTGCAGGACCTGGGCTGGCTCACCCTCAAAGAGGGGATCAACCCCCTCAAGGCGAGTGAATTCGATGTGGTGAAGAACCCCCACGACATCAAGCTGGTGTTGCTGGAGGCGGCGCAACTGCCCCGCTCCCGTGAAGACGTGGACTTCTCCGTTATCAACGGCAACTTCGCCGCCTCGAGCGGGATCCCGTTCAGCACGGGTCTCTTCCTGGAACGCAGCTATGACTTCATCAACTGGGTAGTGGTCAAAGGGGCCGATGCGGACAAGCCGTTTGCCAAGGATGTGGCGGCGGCCTACAACTCCCCCGAATTCAAGGCCTATGCCGCCAAACGCTTCGTCGGCTACAAGTACCCCCAGAGCTGGCAGAGCCAGAGCTGAGAGCAGAGCCAGGGCTGAGGGCAGCACCTGCGATCAAAAACGGGCACCAGGGTGCCCGTTTTTTATTTGGGAGGTCAGTAATGGCGCAACCACCAGCGGGCGGCAACGAGGGCGGTGAGGCTGCCAAGCAGGGCGCTCGCCAGTACGTCCAGGGGCCAGTGCATGCCGATCAGGGTGCGCGACAGGCCGATGCCGATGGCCCAGAGCGGCAGCAGCCAGACCCCGGCGGGGGCCCGGGCCAGCCAGATCAGCCCGAAGAACTGGGCCAAGCTCATGGCGGCGATGCTGTGGCCGGAGGGGAAGGCGTAGTTCACCTCCGTCTGCCAGTGGTGGCCGAGCCAGGCGGGCAGCGCCAGCAACTGGGTCGCGGCATGGACCTGTTCGCTGCGAAGATCCTGGTTGCCGGCATAGAACTGGCGGATGGCGGGGATAAGCTCCTGGCTCTCCAGCCAGAGCAGATAGGGCCTTGGCTCCTCGGTCAGCTGTTTGATCAGGCTCTTGATGATCCAGTCGCTCGCCAGCGTGGCAAAGAGGGCGCCCGCGAGGGCCAGCAGGGCGGTGTGGCCGAGTGTCAGCTTGTGTCGGGTCAGCAGCAGCAGGGCGGCGATGGTGATGGCAAGGCCGGGCTGGTCCACCATGCGGGTGAGGGCATAGGGCCACCAGAGCCAGTCCGATTGCAGGGCACCCGTCATGAAGGGCTGCCAGGGCAGGCAGACGAGCAGCAGCAGCGGCAGCAGCA
>NZ_CDBZ01000043.1:3146-3840 GCF_000819985.1 Aeromonas media
CAGCAGCAGCGGCAGCAGCAGTATGGCGTTGAAACCAAGCACCCGGCGGCGTGGCAACGAAGAGGCATGAGTCGGCATGAGAGGGCTCGTAACAGGTGCACATGACAGGGCGGATGATAAAGAGGCGTCATTGTGCCAGCCCGTCCCCCCTGGTCAAGCCAGGGGGCGCGAGGGCAACATGTTGTTACATATGAGTGCGATGCACCATCTGTGGATGCCCGGGAACCCGCTTCGACGCCCTGGCTCCCTGTCGCCTTAAGAGAGTGGCGCACTCTTTGCCCACGACAGCCCGAGAACAAGTCTCTGAAAATTCGGCCCGCTTGGGCTAGAATGGCGCGCCTGTGGCCGGTTGTGGATGAGAAGAGAGCCGATGAAGATCGTCGTTGATGAAAATATGCCCCATGCCTGCGAGCTGTTTGCCGAATTTGGCGAAGTCGTGCCCCTGCCCGGGCGGCAGATAGGGGCGGCGGATCTGCAGGATGCCGACGTGCTGCTGGTGCGCTCGGTGACCCGGGTCGATGCCGGGCTGCTCGCCAGCTGTCCGCGGCTCGGCTTCGTCGGCACCGCCACCATAGGCACGGATCACATCGACACCGCTCTCCTGGCCGAGCGGGGCATCCCCTTCTTCAGTGCCCCTGGCTGCAACAAGTATTCGGTGGGCGACTATGTGCTCTCGGCCCTGCTGGTGCTGGCG
>NZ_CDBZ01000044.1:0-726 GCF_000819985.1 Aeromonas media
GGGTGGAGGGGCTGCTTGGGCGCGGCGAGCTGGTGAGCATCCTGCCCGCCTGGCAGGCACCGCCGCTCCCCATCCACGCCCTCTATGCCCATCGCCGCCAGCTGGCGCCCAGGGTCCAGCTCTTCATCCACTGGCTGGCGGAGCTGCTCGCCAGGGCCCTGGTCGAGGGATCAGAGCCGGCTGCGCCTTGAGCGGTATTCGCTGGGGGAGAGGGCGAATGCCTCCTTGAAGAAGCGGGTGAAGCTGCTCTGGCTGGCAAACCCGAGGCGCCCGCCCACCTCCTGCAACTGCAGGGCAGGGTCTTGCAGCAGCCGGCAGGCCTCCTCCCTTCTCACCTGCTCCAGTAGGGCCGAGAAGTGGCACCCTTCCTCGCGCAGGTGGCGGTTGAGGGTCCAGCGGGTCAGCCTGAGGGCCTCGCAGACCCCGGCCAGCAGGGTGGGGGAGCCGACGCTCTCCTGCCAGAGCCGCTGACGGATGAGCCCGAGCACCCGCTCCCGGTAGTGGCTGTTCGGGCGCAACAGCCGCATCTGGCCGTCGAGCTCCCCCAGCAGCAGGGGTTGCAGGGGGCCGTTGCAGCCGCCGTGGGCGAGATCGAGCAAGGCCGCGGGGAAGCGCAGCTCAAAGCGCTCTCCCCGTTGCAGCCGCTCTCCCAGCCAGGCCCCCAGCTCGCGCCACAGTCTGGGCCGCACCGGGGTGGGCAACACCAGCTGGCCCTGGCCGGGGTGG
>NZ_CDBZ01000044.1:753-5931 GCF_000819985.1 Aeromonas media
GCTGGCCCTGGCCGGGGTGGTAGAACTGCAGCAGGGCATAGAGGTGGCCGAGATTGGCCAGGCTGCTCATGGCGATCACGTCCGGGTGATCGGACTCCGAGTGGTAACTGAGCCTGGCCTCTCCCTCTTCCTCCCGCAGGACGATTCTATCGCACTCGCCGATGAGGGGGCGGTAGGCGAGAAAGAAGTGCAGGGCCTGGCGCAGGGTGGCGGCGTTGCAGCACAGGCTCGCCAGCGGCAGGTAGTCGGCAAAGAGCCCCGCGAGCGAGGGGGGCGACCACTTGTGGGACATGTCCAGATGGGGGGCGACCCGGGTCAGCAGCCGGAAGTGGCGCTGGGCATCGATCCGCCCCTGGAGGAGCAGCAACTCTTCTCTGGCAATACCGGCTTCTTGCAGGAGCTGGGCCGGATCCCATCCCTCTCTCTGCCAGTGGTTGAGGCAGTGCAGGGCTATCCGGTTGGAGACTGTCTTCACGGCGAAAATCCTTGTCGGCGGTGGCCCACCATCATCCGCTAATGGCCATGAATTGCCGTGAGCCAGGTTCGGCTTCATGTTTCAGAAATGTAACCAAGGGTAACCCTGCAACCCTTTTCACACTTTTCGAACTTGCTCCCAACCGGCAATTCCCTGCACCCGCAGGGCAAGTGAGGCGGGCTGATTTTGCATAGAGTGGCCACTCCGACACACACAAGGAAGATAACAATAATGAAACACCACTCGCTCTCCCGAACCCGCGTCGCCCTCGCCATAGGGGCCCTGCTGTTGGCCGGGTGCAATGACAACGACTCCACCCCCAAGCCGGCGCAGCCCACCCTGGGCCACCGCACCGTCAGCCTGATCGAGCAGGATGGCCTGCAATTCAAGGATCTCGATGGCAGCGGCACCCTGACCCCCTATGAAGACTGGCGCCTCGGCGCCGCCGAGCGGGCCCGGGATCTGGTGGGCAGGCTCTCCCTGGCCCAGAAGGCGGGCCTGATGATGCACGGCACCCTGGTGCTGGACGCAGACGGGCGGGTCAACCTCACCGCCATGGACAAGATGCTGCGTGAGGATGGCGTCAATACCTACATCACTCGCATGGCGGGGGATCCGGCGGCCATCGCCGACGACAACAACCGGCTGCAGGCCCTGCTGGAAGGGGTGGGGCTCGGCATCCCCATGACGGTGAGCACGGATCCCCGCAACCACTTCACCCATGATCCCAACGCCACCAGCATAGGCGCCGGGGCCTTCTCCCAGTGGCCCGAGACCCTGGGGCTCGCCGCCATCGGCGATGCCGCCCTGGTGCAGCGATTTGGCGACATCGCCCGTCAGGAGTACAGGGCCGTCGGCATTCACGAGGCCCTCTCTCCCCAGGCGGATCTCGCGACCGAGCCGCGCTGGGGCCGCATCAACGGCACCTTCGGCGAGGACAACCTGCTCGCCAAATCCCTGGTCAAGGCCTACATCGAGGGCTTCCAGCAGGGGAGCGACGGCATCGGCCCGGAGAGCGTGGTCACCGTGGTCAAGCACTTCGCCGGGGCAGGTCCCCAGAAAGATGGCCTGGATGCCCACAACCCCTGGGGCAAGGAGCAGGTCTACCCGGGCGGCCAGTTCGCCTATCACCTGGTGCCCTTCGAGGGGGCCTTCGAGGCCAGGGTGGGGGCAGTGATGCCCTATTACGCCCTGCCCGAGGGGCTGACCTATGAAGGCCAGGCCATCGAGGAGGTGGGCTTTGGCTTCAACCGCCAGATCCTCACCGACTTGCTGCGGGGCCACTTCAAGTTCGACGGCGTGGTCTTGAGCGACTGGGGCATCGTCAACGACTGCGACAGCCGCTGCGAGCAGGGGCTGACCCAGGATGAGGTGACGGCGGGCGTCAGCCCCTGGACAGTGCCCTTTGGCATGTCCTGGGGGGTGGAGAAGCTCACCAAGGCCGAACGCTACGCCAAGGCCATCGACGCCGGGGTGGATCAGTTCGGCGGCGTGGAAGATCCCGCTCCCTTGCTGGCGGCGGTGCAGAGCGGCCTGGTGACCGAGGCGGCCATCACCACCTCGGCCGAGCGGATCCTGGAACAGAAGTTCGCCCTGGGACTGTTCGAGAACCCCTATGTGGATACCCAGGCTGCGGTGGCCCTGGTGGGCAAGGCCGAGTTCCAGCAGGAGGCCCAGGCCGCCCAGGCGGCGTCCCACGTGTTGCTGAAGAACGAGGGATCCCTGCTGCCGCTCAAGGCGGACGGCAAGCGGGTCTACCTGCATAACGTCAATGCCGAGGTGGCCAAGGCCAACGGTTACACCGTAGTGACTGAGCTGGCCCAGGCCGATCTCGCCATCGTGCGGGTCAATGCCCCGGGTGAGCAGGATCCCCGCTTCCCGTTTGGCAGCATCCACTTCGGTCAGCTCGGCTTTGCCAGCGCCGATCAGGTGGTGCAGGAGACGGCCCACGAGGGGGTCTACCGCGGGGCGGACGAGTACGCCGCCATCCAGGCCATAGCGCAGGCCGGGGTGCCCATGGTGCTCTCCGTCTATCTGGACAGGCCCGCCATCCTGACCGAGGTGGCACCGGCAGCCCAGGTGCTGCTTGCCAACTTCGGTGCCCTGGATCAGGCGCTGTTCGACGTCATCAGCGGCAAGGCCAAGGCCAGCGGCAAGCTGCCCTTCGAGCTGCCCTCCAGCTGGCAGGCGGTGCAAAACCAGCACCCGGACGTGGCGAAGGACTCCGCGAACCCGCTCTACCCCTATGGTGCCGGTCTGGCCTATTGAGGGCGAGCCCGACATCCATCATCAAGGCGCCTCCGGGCGCCTTTTCCATGGGGATCATCCATGGGGCATAGCTGATTGCCCTGCCCGGGACAGGCGCCGCATCCTTGAGCACCCCACGAGGGGAGGGGCATGGGTCTTTTTTCCGGTTGGAGGATCCCGAGGTTTTGATCCGCGCGATGGTGGGGGCTGCGGGAAAGCGGGTTGTCGCCGATATGCGCGGACTTCTGTTTGGTATCAATGGCCATCGACGGGAACATGTCGGCAATCAGTTCACTGAATACCCTAGCTAAGGATAATATCCGGGCAGTTATTGAGGCACAGATCATTTATTATGATGGGGCGCCAATTAAATTAACAGCCAGTATAGGTTTTTCATCGCTGCTGCATCAGGATACGGAATTAAGCTCAATACTCAAACGGGCAGATGATGCGTTGTATGCTGCGAAAAGGAATGGCCGTAACCGGGTTGAATTCAACGATGGATAGCCTCCTCTGCACCGTTCTGGTTATGGTCGGGACATCCTGATATCGGGCTCGCATGAGCGAGAATAGCCGGTTTCTCCCCTGTACCCGTATCATCCCTCCGCTGGTTTGATGGTGCAAAACCAGCATCCGAACGTGGCGAAGGACGCCGAGAGTCCCCCTGTCCCTAGGGTGCCGGCCTGTCTATTGACAGGCAAGCGAGGCCATCGACCATCTCCGCTTGGGAAAGCAAAGGGTGATTTCAGCTATTCCCCGATCCATTAAGGGACATCATCCGCGACTGCGGGTGGTGCGCTGGCGGGTCGAAGGCTGTCACCAGCGCTGGAAAAGTGCAGGCACCCGGGTCGATGTGTCGAGAGTGCCGCGCCGGAGCGATATTGAGCACATGTGCGTCATCTTGGCGTTTATCACGGTGTGGTTGCTACAACTGTGCGTTATCAGGAGCGCGCAGCGTGGTGAAAAGGGGCTGAGCCCGAACGGCGGGCAGTGGCTGTGATTGAAGGTGGAGAAAACAGCATTACCGGCGGCGACACCGACCATGCATTGGGTCTGCAGGATGCTGGCCATCCTGGGCGGCAGGAAAGACAGGAAACGAGCGGGAGGCCTCCATCGAAAGGTGATGGGAAGGATGGTTCAAGTTACAAACCATCCTTGAAGGCTAAGAGTGGGCCTTGTCTCTTGTCCACGATGCGTCGTGCTCACGAGACCGGCCCGGGGCTGGTTTCGTTGGGCCGAAGGCTCGTGCCCCTCAGAGCTGCTTGTAGAAGAACTGGGTCGCTGCCAGGGTGCCGTCGGCGCTCTTGGCGAAGTTCGGGATCTGGCCGGCCTCCTGGTAGCCCAGCTGGCGGTAGAGGGTGGAGGCGATGTCACCGACCCGGGTATCCAGTACCAGCAGGGTGCGCCCGGCCTCGCGGGCTCCCTGCTCCATGGCATTCATGAGGGCGCGGCCCACCCCCTTGCCGCGGGCCTGGCTGTGTACCATCAACTTTTCCACCTCGGCCCTGTGGCCCCCGTTGGCCTTGGTACACAGGGAGAGCTGCAGGGCGCCTACCAGATGGTGCTGATCGAAGGCCACCCAGAGCTTGCGCACTCCGTCGGCCAGCTCCCCTTCGATACCTTGCCAGTACTCCAATCCCCGCTCTTCCTGCAGGGGAGGCAAGAAGCCCACCGAGGCGCCACTGGCCACGCAATCTTGCAGCAGGGTGATCAACGCAGGCTTGATGCCTCTGGTGCTATCGACCTCAAGGATCTCCATTGAAACTCCTCTTCTTGTATCCGATTGCCAATCAATTCGGGATTAACGGTTCAATCTTGCTCTGTCAGCCGGAGCTAAAGGCTGTCCACGAGTCATCTCCCTAACGGATCAAGCCCTGCTCAGCCAGCCATTGAAACAGCAGGCGGGAGACCGGCGAGATATCATCCAGATGGCGGTTGTCCAGCCAGCGTAGCTCGGCGATCTCCGCCGAGGCGGTGGGGCCGCCGTCAGCCTCGCCGGTGTAGCAACGCAGATTGACATTCACCCCTTGCGGCTTGCCGTCGGCCTGGGCGCTGAACTCGCAGGCGAGGCGCAGAGTCTCGGGTTTGAGGCTGACCGCCAGCTCCTCCGCTATCTCGCGCACCAGGGCCGCCTCGTCGCTCTCGCCCGGCTCACGCTTGCCGCCGGGGATGTAGTAGAGGGCCTTGCCGTGGGAGCGGGCACAGAGCAGTTGCCCCTCCTTGAAGGTGAGCCAGGCGAGTTTGTCGATCATGGGGCTGATTCCTCTTGTAGAAGGTGAGCTGACTGCTCGTACAGGGTGCGATAGGAGCGGGTTTCCCGCATCTCGGGGCCGAGCCCCAGCCGGGTGGCCAGCGCCAGCAGTTGCTCCCGGTAGACGGGCAGCGCGGTCTCCTCGTCGGTCATGATGGCGAGCTCGGCAAAATCGCCGATCCCGGCAAGGGAAGGTGCGAACAAG
>NZ_CDBZ01000045.1:0-385 GCF_000819985.1 Aeromonas media
ACTCCGAGGAACTGAGATGACGTCCCCCTCCTGCCCCCCGCTCTATCTGGTCGACGACGACGAGGCCGTGCTCGACTCCCTGCGCTTCATGCTGGAGAGTTGCGACGAGCGGCAGCTGTTCAGCTTTTCCGATGGCGAGCGCTTTCTGGCCGAGGTCGATCTGCTCCAGCCCGCCTGCCTCATCCTCGACTGCCGCATGCCGGGGCTGTCGGGCCCCGAGGTGCAGCAGCGGCTGAAGGCGGCCCAGAGCCCCATCGCCATCCTGTTTCTCACCGGCCACGGCGAGGTGCCGCTGGCGGTGGAGTCCCTCAAGCTGGGGGCGGTGGATTTCTTGCAAAAACCGGTGCAGTTGGCCCCCCTGCTCGCCGCCATCGCGCGGGCCGAG
>NZ_CDBZ01000045.1:524-3162 GCF_000819985.1 Aeromonas media
CCATCGCGCGGGCCGAGCAGGCGACGCTGAGCGCGGCCACCCGTTTCGCCCATCTGGCCGCCTTTGAGCGGCTCACCCCGCGCGAGCACCAGCTGTTGCTACTCATCGCCCGGGGCCACAAGAACCAGCAGATAGCGCAGGATCTCTGCATCTCGGTGCGCACCGTCGAGGTGTGCCGCGCCAGCCTGATGAAACGTCTCGAGGTCAATTCCCTGGCCGAACTGATGCTGTGCTATGCGGCGGTCAACGGGCAACCCTGACGCGGTCAATCCATGAGCCCCCTAACCCGGGGGCACAAAACGCGCAGAGATCACATACTTGGCGCCGCCTTGGGGGTAGAGTGCCCCTTCCCTTCATCAGGACAGACCAAGGTCCTGCGCCTTGTTTCGAGGAAACATCATGGAACTGCTTCTGCTCAGCAACGGTAAAACCACCGAACACCCAGGCCTGCTTGGCTGGGCCCGCGACCGTGTACAAACCCTGCTCGCCCGCAAACAGGTCAAGCGCATCCTGCTCATCCCCTACGCGGTGATCCGCAGCGACTGGGACGCCCGCGCCCAGGATCTCGCCGAGAGCCTGGGGGTGGAGACCATCAGCATCCACCAGTTCGACGATCCGGTGGATGCCATCCAGCAGGTGGAGGCTATCTTCATCAGCGGCGGCAACACCTGGCGCCTGAACCAGCTGCTGCACGAATACGGTCTGGTCGTCCCCATCCAGCGCGCCGTGCGCGAGCGAGGCGTACCCTATGTGGGCTGGAGCGCCGGTTGCAACGTGGCGACCCCGAGCATTCGCACCACCAACGACATGCCGGTGTGCAGCGCCGCCGTGCTGCCGGCGCTGGGCCTGTTCCCGCTGCAAATCAACCCCCACTATCTGGACGCCAGCATCAGCGGCCACATGGGGGAGACCCGGGACGAGCGCCTCGCCGAGTTCTGTGCCATCAATCCGAGCGAATCCGTGGTGGCCTTGCGCGAAGCCAGCCTGCTGCAGATTAGCGGCGAGAGCCGCGGCGAGACCATCGAATACTGGAGCGCCCGGGGCGAGGGCTTCAAGATCTTCAAGCACGGCGAGACGACCCGGGAGTATGAGGATGCCCGGCCACTGGCAGCACTGACGCCGTTTCAGCCCGGCGACTGACGCCATGGCAGACGAGCCGATGTGAGCAAGCGATCGGGGGATTTGCCATGCTGTGAGGGGAAGGAAGATTCCTTGCTCCTTGTTTCTCGATGGGAGGCGACCATGACGGTACGGATCGAACACGACAGCTTCGGTGATATCGAAGTCCCGGCGGCGCGGCTGTGGGGGGCTCAGACCCAGCGCTCCCTGCACCACTTCAATATCTCGGGGGAACGCCAGCCCATGGAGATCATCCATGCCCTCGCCCGCATCAAGTCCGCCTGCGCCAGGGTGAACCACGCCCTCGGGCTGCTGCCCGCGCGCAAGGCCCAGGCCATCATGGCCGCCGCCGACGAGGTGTTGTGCGGCCTGCACGACGCCGAGTTTCCCCTGATGGTCTGGCAGACCGGCTCCGGCACCCAGACCAACATGAATCTCAACGAGGTACTGGCAAACCGCGCCAGCGAGCTGCTCGGCGGCGCCCGGGGAGAGGCCCGGCTGGTGCACCCCAACGATGAGGTAAACAAGAGCCAGTCGAGCAATGATGTCTTCCCCAGCGCCATGAACCTGGCGGCTGTCACCGCCATCACCGGCCAGTTGCTGCCTGCCCTGACCACGCTCAAAAACACGCTGGCCAGCAAGGCAGCCACCTTCGACGACCTTGTCAAGATTGGCCGCACCCACCTGCAGGACGCCACCCCGCTCACCCTGGGTCAGGAGATCTCCGGCTGGGTCGCCCAACTCGCGCAAGGGGAGCGTCACCTCGCTGCCGCCCTGCCCCATCTGTGTGAGCTGGCGCTGGGGGGCACCGCGGTCGGTACCGGTCTGAACTGCCCCCCCGGCTTCGCCGAGGCGGTGGCCCAGACCCTGGCACAGCAGACCGGCTTGCCCCTGGTGAGCGCCCCCAACAAGTTCGAGGCCCTGGCGGCGAGCGATGCCCAGGTCCATGCCCATGGCGCCCTCAAGACGCTCGCGGCCAGTCTGATGAAGATCGCCAACGACGTGCGCTGGCTGGCGAGCGGCCCCCGCAGCGGACTCGGGGAGCTCAGCATCCCCGAGAACGAACCCGGCTCCTCCATCATGCCGGGCAAGGTCAACCCGACCCAGAGCGAGGCGCTCACCATGCTGTGCGCCCAGGTGATGGGCAACGACGTGGCCATCAACATCGGCGGCGCCAGCGGCAACTTCGAGCTCAACGTGTTCAGGCCGATGATCGCCCACAACTTCCTGCAGAGCGTGCGGCTGCTGGCGGACGGTATGAGAAGCTTCCACGACCACTGCGCCGTCGGCATCGTTGCGAACCGGGCGCGCATCGACGAGCTGCTGGCCCGCTCCCTGATGCTGGTGACGGCGCTCAACCCCCACATCGGCTATGACAAGGCGGCCGAGATCGCCAAACTGGCGCACCATCAGGGGCTGACTCTGCGGGAGGCAGCCATCGCCTCCGGCCACCTCAGCGCGGAGCAATTCGATGCCTGGGTGGTGCCCGCCGACATGGTGGGACGGCAGCCATAAGCCA
>NZ_CDBZ01000046.1 GCF_000819985.1 Aeromonas media
CCCCTGCCCCCAGAAACCCGCTCTGGCTCCCACTTTTGCATACCGGCATTGCTCACACGCGCCCCTTGCCCCTAAAATCGCCGCCCCATCATTTATTGGACGTGAGTTGTTCTCCATGCAGACACTGGTTGAGCAGATTGTTTACATCAGCGACATGTTTGGTACTGCGGTATTCGCGTTTTCGGGGGTATTGGTGGCAGGGCGCCTCAGAATGGACGGCTTCGGCGTCATGGTGCTGGCCGCGGTGACCGCCATCGGCGGTGGCACCATACGTGACATGATCCTGGGCGCCACCCCGGTATTCTGGGTACGCGACCCCCTCTACATCTGGGTCGTCATCGCCACGGCACTCATCGGCATGTGGATGGTCAAGTTGCCCCGCCGCATGCCCTGGTATGTGCTGCCGGTGGCAGATGCCTTCGGGCTGGCGCTCTTTACCGTGATTGGCGCCCAGAAGGCGCTCAACTTCGGCACCTCAGGGCTGATTGCGGTGCTCATGGGCACCATGACGGGTGTTGCTGGCGGCATGATCCGGGACGTGCTGGCCCGGGAAGTGCCCATGGTGCTGCAAAAGGAGATCTACGCCACCGCCTGCATCCTGGGGGGCATCCTCTATACCCTGGCGCTGGAGGTCAACATGGACAGGGTCACCGCCATGCTCATCTGCATGACGGCCGTTTTTGGCCTGCGGGTTGCCGCCATCTACTGGCATCTCTCCCTGCCGACCTTCTCGTTGCAGCGAAACTGAACCGGGTCTGGGTGGGCGAGATCCCACCCTTGCAGGGGCAAGATTGAACCAAGCCCGCTTTTCTGTTGTCATAGAGTGGTCGTTTCAAGCCGGATTACCTCATGCAAAAACTTGGGCTCATTACCACGCTGATTCTGATGATGGTGGCAGCGGCTCATGCGGGGGCACAGGCCCTGTTCGGGCGCCTGGCATCCACCCCGGTGCAGCAGTTCAACCAGCAGATCCGTCAGGCGAGCAGCAGTCAGCAGGGCTGGGTCAACGACTATCGCGAAGTGGCTCGCCGCTTCGTGGGTCATGAAGACGTGCCCACCCGCATCCATGCCCAGCAGTTGGACAACGATCTGGTGCTCTCGGTGGCCCTCGATGGCCAGAAGAGCGACATGCTCTACATCCTGACCCTGTTTCGCAGCAACAACCTGTGGCAGATGCGTCAGGCCGAGATGGGCTGGCGCTGCCAGGGCCAGGAGACCTTTACCCCAGTCCCCTGCCCCTGATCCTCACCGAAGATGTGAAATAAAAAAATCCGGCACCTTGGCCGGATTTTTTTATGGGCGCATGCACACCGCTATCAGGGGCGATACACCTTGACGTTGTCAAAGCCCTGCTCTTTCAGATAGAGCGCCTGCAGCTTGCTCATCACGCCGCGATCGCAATAGAGCAGGTAGGTCTGCTCCTTGGGCAGATCGCCAAAGGCAGTCGCCAGCTTGAAGAAGGGGATGTGCAGAACGTCGCGCCCTTCCACCACCAGCGGCTTCTCGTCGCGCTCATCACTGGATCGGATGTCCAGGATGACTTCGTTGGCGGCCAGCACCTGGGTGGTCTCCACCTCCTGCACCTGTGCGGCAGTCTCTTCGCCGATGCGGCGAATGTCGAGATAGCGGGCCTCGCTCACCACCTTGTCCAGGATGGCGAAGTCGAAGTTGGCCTCTTCCGCCTCGATGTTGGATAGCACTGCCTTGATGGTTGGCTTCTTGGAGATGACGCCGCAATACTCCGGCATTGTCTCTGCAAACTCCAGGGTACCGATGCGACGGGCCTCGCTGATGATGTCCGGCTTGTCCCAGGTGATGAGGGGGCGCAGGATCACCTTGTCGGTCACCCGATCGATGACGTTCAAGTTGGTGAGAGTCTGGCTGGAGACCTGGCCCACACACTCGCCGGTCACCAGGGCCTGGATCTGGAAGGTTTCCGCCACCTGGCCGGCGGCGCGCATCATCATCCGCTTGAGCACCACCCCCATCTGGCCGTTGTCGATCTTCTCGAGGATCTCGGCCACCACGGGCTCAAAGTCGATGGCGGTGAAACGCACCTTGTGGGAGGCGCCGAACTTGCTCCACAGGTAATAGGCGACCTGCTTGACCCCGATCTCGTGGGCAGCGCCACCGAGGTTGAAGAAGCAGTAGTGCACGCGGCAGCCGCGCTTGATGAACTGGTAGGAGGCCACGCCGGAGTCGAAGCCGCCGGAGAGCAGGCTCAGCACATCTTCCTGGGTCGCCATGGGGAAGCCGCCCATGCCGTGGTGGACGGCACTGATGATGTAGAGCTCGTCGTTTTCCACTTCCAGGTTGACCTGGATATCCGGCTTCTTGAGGCGCACACCGGCGGTTTCACAGTGCTGGTTGAGGCCACCGCCCACATAGCGCTCCAGCTCCAGGGAGCTGAAGTCGTGCTTGCCGACACGACGGGCGCGCACGCAGAAGGTCTTGCCTTTCAGGCGATCGCCCCAGACGGCGCGGGTCTGCTCGAAGATGTCGTGCAGATCGGTAAAGTTGCTCAGTTTCACTTCGAGGAAATACTGGATGCCCGGAATACAGGCCAGGGTCTCGAGATACTGGGCATGGAACTGATCGTTGCGGGAGCTCACTACCAGCTTGTCCCAGTCCATCCGCACGCGGGCGTCTTCGTCAAAGCGGCGCAACACGTTACGGATGTTGCCCTGCAGCATCTTGGTGAAACGCTGACGCACTGACTTGCTCTTGATGGTGATTTCGGGGAACAGCTTGATAATGAACTTCATGGTGTTGACTCGGGTGGCCTTGATTTAAGGGCGCGAATTATATCAGAAGTTTGGCGCCAGCGCCTACTGGCCAGGTGACGGCATATTTTCCCACACAATGTTTGCCGCAAGGCGGCAATCTTGCGTATATTCCCGAGCCTGCGCCTTGGCCACCGGCTTGAACACTGACGATCCGATGAAGACCTATATCTACTACCCCGGCATGGAAGTACGGGATGAACTCTGGCTCAAGTTTGCTCTGATCTATCTGGAGCGGCTCGCCTTCGTCTTCACCGTCAGCGAGAAGAGCGGCCTCACCGCCCTGCTCGATACCCTGCGCCAGCAGAGCGATCTGCTGGCCGAGCGGCCGGCACCAGCCTTCTTTGCCGCCATCACCCCCCAAATCGAAAATCAGATTACCGGCCTTATCGCCCCCGACTTCGTCCGCCACAAGGTGTTTGGCAACAAGGCGCTGATCACTCGCTGGCGCCAGCGTGCCAACCACGACTGCTTCTGCCCCGTCCAGCCGGGTCTGGAGCGGCTGCACGGTTTTTGCCTGACCCAGGGCTTTGCGACGCAGGATGAAGGGGGGATAAGAATGGCGCGGCGCTTTGCCAACCTGCTCTCCATGCGCCTCGCCCGTGAGTGGGCGCTCGCCAATGAGGGGGCCCTCATCACGGATCACGACTATCTGGACCGGCTGCTTCACCTGCTCGAATCCCGCTACCACAACAGGGGAGGCCAGGACTGCTTCCACCTCGAGATCCCGCTGCAAGTGCCCACTCACCTCGCCGAGATCTCCTTTGCGGAGCTGGTTGCCCTGCGCGGGCGCAGCGGTTTTCGCCAGCAGCTGGCGGCCTTCCACCAGGCTCTGGATGCCCTGCTCGCCATGCTTGGCAGCGGCTACGCCGACCCTGTGATACTGGCCCGCTTCGAGCAGGCGCAGCAGGGGCTCAACCAGCTGCTGGGCCCGGAGACCCGCAGCCTGCCACTCACCACCTTGGTCAGCTGCTCATTGCCCGCCATGGCGATGATCCACAGGCTCAAGGAGAGTCGTCCCGACAGCAGCCTTATCTTTCATCCCATCAAGAAGAGCCACTTTCACCAGCGCAAGAGCCAGCACTTCTTCACCCGGCTGGGTCAGGTCAAACCCTGAGCCAGCTTAGGCACAGAGGCTGCCGTCAAAATATTGTCACCCTGAACGGGTAGCCCCTTTGACTCGCCTCTCTCAGGAGGGGTTCTCCAACCGAAACTCGATGCGATCGCTGTTGCCCGCCTCGTCCACCACCACCAGCTGGTAGCGCCCCGCCTCGCTCAGCACCTGATCCCCGTCCCAGCGCAGCCGTTGGCCGTTGAGAAACCAGGCCGGCTTGCCCACGCCCCCCAGCACTCTGGGCTGCAGGCGGTAGCGCTGGCTGCGAATGAGGTTGCCCTCCCCCAGCGCCAGGATGCGAATGGGTGCCTGCAGCTCGGCGCTTCGCCCCTCCCCCGCACAACCACTTGCGAGCAGCGCCTGCCGCCGCTCGCCGGGCCCCCGCCAAGGCTCCAGCGACAATGGCCAGAGCGCCCGAAAACCGGATTGCGCCGCATCGTGGCAACGGGTCAGAGTCGGCTTGCCCTCCTTGGTCAACGCCACTTGCCGCAGCGGCGAGGGCCAGTCCATGGGATCCGGCAAGGTAGGGGGATCGCGCCCCTCCAGCAACCAGGCGCTCTGACGCTGCAGACAGGCCTCAGGCAGGGTCGTGCTCTCCTTGCGCCCCAGCGGCCAGCAAACATCGGCCTCGCTCACCGTGTTGGGTTGTGCCGGCAGGGGGCTGTTGTCGGCCAGCCGCGAGTATACCGAGAGCAGCAGCGGCACCGCAGCGCTCTGGCCGTAAAAACCGGGCATGGGGGTGCCGTCGGGGCGCCCCAGCCAGACGCCAATGGTCCAGCGACCGGAGACCCCCATGGCCCAACTGTCGCGATAGCCGTAGCTGGTGCCGGTCTTCCAGGCCAGTCGGTTGACGCGGCCGGTTGCCTCGCTGGCGAAGGGCTGATCCGCCCGCCCCTGCACACTCAATATTTGCCAGATGATCCAGGCCGCTCCCGGGCTCAGCAAGGGGCGGGGCACCGCCTGCTGCCCCGCCAGCCAGACCGGCATCGCTACCTGCCCCTGCCGGGTTAGCGCGCTGTAGAGCGCCACCAGCTGCTCGAGCCGGCTCCCCGCCGCCCCCAGCGCGATGGCCGGATTGGGTTTGTCGGAGAGCGCCAGCCGCACCCCGGCGTTGTCTAAGCGGCTGACCAACTTGTCCGGCCCAAGCGCCTCCAACACCTGCACCGCCGGCACGTTGAGGGATTGCTGCAGCGCCTGGGCGAGCGTCACCGGCCCCTGAAAGGCACCGGAAAAGTTGGCAGGGCGATACTCCGAGCCGAGCCTTGGCGCATCGGAGAGCAGAGAAGCCGAGTGCACCAAGCCCTCGTCCATGGCCAGACCGTAGATAAAGGGCTTCAGCGTAGAGCCGGGAGATCGGATCGCCTGCACCATGTCGAGATAACCGTGGCGGCGCAAATTGCCATACTCGGCGCTGCCTACATAGGCGCGCACCGCCATGGTTTTGTTGTCTACCAGCAGCAGGGCGGCGGAGGTCTGCTCGGGGAAACGGCGGATATAGCTTGCCACCCGCCCCTCCAGCCAGCGCTGCAGATCCCCGTCTATGGTGGTGTGCACCAGCGCCCCGGCCTGATGGTCGGCGGCGAGGCGGGCGAAGAGCGGCGCCTCCATCGGCGTGAAGTGACCACGGGCCAGCACCGGCTCGATGCGCCCCTCCAGCCACACCGGCTCGGGCCAAACGCCCTGCGCTACCAGTCGCTGCATCACCTTGTCACGGGCGGCGCGAGCTCGCTCGGGATGCCTGTCCGGCCGGTTGCGGCTGGGGGCCTGCGGCAGCACTGCCAGCAGCGCCGCCTCGGCATAGGTCAGCTTGGCCGCGCTCTTGCCGAGATAGGCAAAACTTGCCGCCTGCACCCCCTCCAAGTTGCCGCCAAAGGGCGCCCGGTTGAGGTAGACGGTGAGCAGGGTGCGCTTGTCGTAGTGCCACTCCAACTGCAGCGCGCGCGCCATCTGGCGCAGCTTGCCGGGCACGCTCCTGTGGTAGGGCTCGATAAGGCGCGCCACCTGCATGGTGAGGGTCGAGCCGCCCGACACGGCGCGCCCATAGCGCAGCCACTGCCAGATACCGCGCACCATGGCCACCGGATTGACCCCGGGATGGCGCCAAAAGTAGCGATCCTCGTAGCCCAGCAGCGCCTCGATATAGCGAGGGGAGACCTGCTCCAGCGTCACGGGGTAGCGCCACACCCCGCTGGTATCGGCAAAGGCACGCAGTGGCCGCCCCTTCATGTCGAGCACCACCCGCGCGTAGGCGGGGTCGAGCGGTGGCGGCGGGAAAATCCGATCCAGCACCAGCAGCGACAGAAACAGGGCGGCAGCCCCCAGCACCGAGAAGCGCAGCCAGCGTGGCAGACGGCCAAGCCAGCGCCAGCCAGCGCGGCCACTGCGAACCAAGCTCAGCCAGCCACGCTGCCAGAAAGTGAGCGGGCGAACCCGCTCAAGGGAGGGAACGTTACTCGGAGGGCGTCTGCGACTCATCAAGCGCCAGCTACTCAGAGATAGTTACCTCATGGATATCCTCACCCACTGCCCGCAGCTCGGGCCGGTACATATCCTCCACCTGGGTCGGTGGCACCTGATAGCGACCCGGCGTCACCGCCCGCATCAGGTAGACCAGCTGCTGGTTGCTCCCCTCGCTCAGATCCAGCGCTGCCGTGTAGCGGTCATCGCGAAACTCCTGATGCTTGAGATAGTCGTTCCACTCGCTCTGCCACGCCGGTTTCCCCTCGATGGAGAGCTCTTCGAGCTTGATGCTGTTGCCAAGGGCGGGGTTCTCCAGCTCGAAGCCAGCGGGCACCATCTCCACCAGCAGGGCATCAGGCACCGCTGATTCACTGCTGACATTGAGCCGCACCACCACCAGATCGCCCACCTTCACCTTGGCGGGATCAAACGGCTGACCGTCGCTGTTGAACCAGCTGCGGGTCACACTCATCCCTTTGCTGATCCGTGCTGGTGCTTGTTCGGGGTAACCGATCAGGGTGCGCTGCACATAGAGGGATCCCTTGCCCTCGTTGGTGACGGTACTCGCGGCCAGTGCCTCGGGGGCGCCCTGCTGCAGCGGAGCCGAACCGCTCAGGGATCCACTGCCAAGAGAGGAGGTCACCCTGGCCTGCCAGTCGACGGCCGGATCGAATCGGGCGAGTCGCAACAGGGCGAGCCGCTCCTGGGTGCTGAGCCACTGACGGTGAGCCAGGGTATCAGCCACCTTGGCGCTGAGATCGGGCCAGCGCTCCGCAGCCAGCTTGTGCTGGCGCAGCAGGGAGAGCTCAAGGGCTTCATCACGCAGCGGTGAGCCGTAATCCCCGAGATAGTCGTCCCCACGCTCGGTCGCCAAGGCCCGGCTGAGGGCCTTGGCGGCGTTCTGCTCATCCCCCATGGCCGAGAGGGCCAGTGAGAGGTGCAATAGCGGCAAGCCTGAGCGGGCGTGATCGGCCTGCTGCTCCCAGACAAGGCGCAGGGTAGCGAGCGGCGCCTTGCCCACCCGGGCCAGCACATAGGCGCTGTAGGCCTGATAGGCCAGCCGGCTGTGCTCGGGGGCACTGCTCCAGCGCTCGCCGTACTGACTGTCGGTGAGATAGCTTTGCAGCCGGTTCAGCGCCTGATTGAGCATCGCCTCCGGCACTGCATCGCCTGCCTCCTTGCGCGCCAGCAGGTAGTCGGTGGCATAGGCGGTGAGCCACTGCTCCTCGTCAGAGCGACCATCCCAGAGGCCAAAACCGCCGCTTGGCAGTTGCAACCGCTGCAGCCGTTGCAGCAGGGCGCGTTGCACATCCGCCTCGCTCGCCGCTTTCTTGCCCTCTGCAGGTTTGCTCCATGCGATGCGCTCATCCGCCGTGGTCAGCAAGTAAGGCCAGGCACGGGACAAGGTCTGCTCCAGACAGGCATAGGGATAGTCGGCCAGCGCCTGCCACTGGGCCGCCGGATCCCAGGGCGGGGTGCCGGAGAGGCTGAGCAGCCCCTGCAGGTTGGCGCGATCCAGCCCGGCCAGCTCAGCTGGTGCAAAGCTCATCTGCTGGCCGGGGGCCAACATCTGGTAGCGCTGGCGAGTCTCGGCCGGCCAAGGGGATCGCAGCGGCAAAGTCCAGTCGCGGCTGATGGCAAAATCCTTGCCGCTGGCCGCCAACTGCAAGCTTGCCGCACCGCTCGCCCCGGTCACGGTGAGCGGCAGGGTCAGCCACTGCTCTTCGCCGTTTTTAAGAGACAGCGTGCCAGGCAACTCACCGTTTGCCTTAAGCCCGCCATTGAGGGTCCAGACAAGGGAGAGGGTCTGATCCTCGCCGCTCATGTTGCGCAGCTGCACCAGCGCCCGGGTCTCATCGCCTCTGGCGCCAAAGCGCGGCCAGCCAATCTCGGCCACCAAGGGCGCCACCACCTTGACGGCGCGCTCGGCCTCACCGACTTGCTGTTCGTTCCAGGCCAGTGCCATCAGCGCCAGCTCGCCGTTGAAGTTGGGCAGATCGAGCGGGATCACCGCCTTGCCGCTCTCATCAAAGCTCACCTCGCCACTCCACAGCGCAGCTACTTCGACCCGGCTCTCCAGCGCGCCGCCCTTTTTCAGCGGCGCCCGGTCCCCCCCATAGTTGAGGCGGGCCAGCTTGCCATCCTGCGGCGGGATCACTTGCCCGTAGTTGTCGAACAAATCTTGAGCGAAGCGCTTGCGACCAAAGAAGATCTCGAACGGGTCGAGCGGCTGATAATCGCTGATGTTGAGCACGCCCCGATCCACCGCCGCCAGCACCACGCGGCCCTGACTGTTGGGGGTGGAGGTGGCGGTCACTTCCAGTCGGGTAAGCGGCACCGCCTTATCAGGCGCGCTCAGGGTGAGCGGCAGACGGCGCGCTTCCCGGTCCAGGGTGAGCGGCACCAGTCCGACCGAGCGCAGGCTCTGCCCCTGCGGCTTGCCAGCCGGTCTGGAGGCGCTGTCTGGTGCGACGATTTGAGCCGAAATGTGCAGATCATGACGCTGCCACTCGGGGCTGACCGGGATCTCGAACTCGCCGCGGGCATCCTTGGCATCGCCACCGGCACCCTTGAGCTCGATACGCTGCCACCAGCGCAGGCCGTCGCCATCTTCCACCAGCAGCAAGCCCTTGCCGGGGTGCGGGGCCACCAGGGTCACTTTTGCCTTGTCGCCCGCCTGATAGGCGCGTTTGTCGAGGGTGATGGCAATCTTGTCGGGCCGCGCCTGCTCGCCACCACCGCCCCAGGCGTAACTGCCGATCTCCACCCGCAGGCTCGATTGATGGCCCTGACTGTTCTCCACCTCCAATCGATACCAGCCCGCCGCCAGTTGCAAGCTGAGGGGGGTCGGCCCCTTGCCGTCCAGCTGCAGGGTCTGCTCCTGCTCCAGATAGGGCTGGCTGTTGAATTCGTACTTCCATCCCTCGCCATCGGCGTAGTGCCAGTAGTAGTCGCGGTATTCGTTGATAAGCCGCACCTTCACCGCCCCCGCCACCGGCTGGCCTTGCTCATCGAGGTTGAGGATCTGGAAGGGGAGCGGCTTGCCCCCTTCTACCCGATCGGCCACGAAGTCGGCCTTGAGTGCCGGCCACTGGCTGCCCGCAGGCCAGCCATACTGGGTGCGGCTGCGATTGACGGCGCGGCCGCCGGGTTCGGCGAGCGACACCCGATAGGCCACCTCCAGCGGCCCGAGGGCGCGCACCCCATCGAGCTCATCAGCTAACGAAAAAGTCCCCTGCCCCTGCGCATCGAGGGTGAGACTGATCGGTTCGAGATCCTTGGCCTGCTCGGCGAGCAGCACGTCACCCAGAGTGAACTCCTGCCACTGGGTAAAAGGCATGGTGGCGCGGCTGATTTTCACCTCCGCCTTCGCCTTGGTAGCGCTCGCCGGGGCTCCATAGAGATAGTCCCCTTGCAGCGGTAGGCTGAGGGCGTCGTCCAGATCCATGACTTCCCCATCCGGCCCCTTGCCAAGCTGCAGTTTCAGCCGCTCCGGCAAGAACTCCTCTACCAAAAAAGGCCATTCGAAGCGGCTACCGGCGGCGGTCTTGAGGTTGATGGTCCAGCGCCCGAGCGGCGCATCGTCCGGCAGGCGCAGGCCGTAGTGGGCCGCGCCAAGATTGTCCGGCAGCAGGCGCTTTTGTTCGAGCAACTGGCCGTCCGGCTGCTTCACCTCCAGCTCCACCGCCATGCCCGGCAGCAGCTGGCCATCCTGCCCTTTTAGCAGGATCTCGCTGTCGAGCCGCTCGCCGGGGCGATAGAGGTCGCGCCCGCTGAACAAATACAACTGCTGGGCCTGCCAGGGCTGGGTGCCGAGATCGAAGGTGGAGAGATCGAGCGCCGCACCATCGAGGCGCAGCACCGCCAGATGATTGCCCTGCTCGGCCAGCAGCAACCGAGCACCCTGCACCTGATCGAAGCGACGATGACCCTGGGGATCGGTGTTTTGCACCTGCAGTCGGTTGCCCTTCTCGTCGAGCAGGGAGAGCTGCACATCCTTGAGCGGGTCGGCGCTAGCCAGCGAGCTCACGAACACCTCCAGCTGCTCGCGATAACGACGGGCACTGAGCCCCATGTCGCTCACCGCGAAATAGGTGGTCTCCTTGCGCCAGTCGTAGTTGCCAAGGGGCGACATCACCGCAAAGTAGACGCCGGCCTCGGCCAGCTGCGGCTCCTTCACATTGATGAGGCGGGTCTCGCGCCGGTTGGCATCGAGCTCCAGCGCATAGCGGCCGCTGAATACCCGCTTGGCCCGCTGGGTGATCTGCTCAAGCTCCCAGTTGCCCATGCCGGCACCGGGGCGATATTCCGCCAGGAAACGGGGCAGATATTCCGCATCGACCCGGAAGAAGTCGATATTGACCTCGTCCACGTTGACCGCGCTGATGGGCAGGCGCAGCTCTTCGCGCAGCGGCAATACCATGCCGCTGGCGGTAAAGGAGGCCCCCGCCTCCAGCGGTCGGGTCTTGAGGGTCCAGTTCCGGGGGGATGGGCCCAGCCCCGCCTTGAGGCTCACCTCATAGCTTTTATCGGGCTGGACGTTCGGGAAATAGAGGGTGCGGCCATCGTCGGCGAGGATCCACTCCCCCTGCACCTGCTTGCCTCCCTCACTGACCGAAAGCCAGCTCTGCCATTTTGCCTTGGGTGCCAAGGGGCCGGAGAAGACCAGCGCCAGCGCCGGGGCATCGCGGTATTGGCGGGTGTTAGCTTGCACTACCGAACTCGGCGCCCCGGCCTCCTGCTGCACAGAGGATTCTGTGGTCGGTACTTGGCTGACAGGCTTGTCAGGGCCGCAACCGCTCAGCAGAGTACCAAGCCCCACTAATAACCAGGCTGACCAGGAAGGATGCAAACGAAGGAGGCGAGGCACAGCAGAGGACTTGAGGAGGTGCATAGAGGTCATCCCGGGTTGAGTCGCCGCCAGCGCAGCACAGGAGTCAATAGGATAAAACGTCGTTCCCATTAACACAAAGCTCAGTGCTGCGTACACTTCATCCATCACTACACCCCGTGACAGCAGAAATACCCGCTCATGAACCGGCAACAATATTTTCCATTCGAGACTATCTCTTTGAATGCTATTTTGTATAGGCAAACTCCCCCCATTTTCTGAACGCAGGCTAAACTGGGAACAACAGTTTGCTTGTGCGGCATGGGGGGATTCTTTATTCTCTTGCCTTACTGGCGCTGTTGAGCGAACCAACCAAATTTCAACCAGTTAAATATTCTTTTTACATGGATTGCCCATGCCTTAAATAAACCATGGGCAAAGTCAGAGGGCCCCCCCACTCTGATCTCAGAGTTATTTATTACTGTACAACCCGCCTGCTGGCCCGACGCACACGTCAGGCCAGCATGGTTGTGTGCTCATCCCCCGTCGGAGTCATACCAGAACCTGATTACCCATGATTAGCAGTCAGTTACCACGAACTATACTGATCTTACGTACAGTTATCGAGGTGCGAGATCATGGCCAAAAGCAAAATCCAATTCCAGAAAGGCTACAGCCTGTTTGAGTTTCTCAAGGACTATGGCACTGAGGCTCAGTGCGAAAATGCGCTGTTCACTTGGCGTTTTCCTAACGGCTTTGTCTGCCCTGAATGTGCCAACAAGACCTGTTGTCGCCTGAGCAGGCGGCCACGTGTGTGGCAATGCAATCACTGCCGTCACCAGATGTCATTGACTGGAAACACGATTTTCGCAAACACCAAGCTCCCACTGACCAAGTGGTTTCTGGCAATGCACCTGTTGTCACAAACCAAAACAGGCTTGTCAGCGATGGAGCTAAAGCGCCAGTTGGGCGTCAAATATGACACCGCCTGGATGCTCAAGCACAAGCTGCTGCAAGCCATGAAAGAGTCCGATGACAAGCAGCCCATCAGCGGCATCATTCAGCTCGATGATGTCTACTGGGGTGGCGAGCGCCGTGGTGGCAAACGGGGTCGGGGCGCGGCAGGCAAGACGCCGTTTGTGGCAGCAGTGGCCCTGAACAAGGAAGGACATCCAATCAAGATGCGGATGACGGTGGTCGATGGTTTCAAAACCAAGTCCGTTGCTGATTGGGCAAAACGGCATATTGCCAGTGGTAGCGCGGTGATATCCGATGGATTGGCCTGTTTCAAAGCGGTCAAGGAGGCCAATTGTGAGCACCTGGGTGTTGTCACCGGGGGCAACCTGGACTGGCTGGATCATCCGGCATTCAACTGGGTAAACACGATGATAGGAAATGTGAAAAACTCGCTGCGGGGCAGTTGCCATACGCTCGGAGCGAAGCATTTACCAAGGCATCTTGCGGAATACTGCTTCCGGTTTAATCATCGTTTTGACCTCAAGAGCATGTTGGTTGAATTGGGGCATGCAGTCGTGGCAAGCCCTCCGATGCCATATCGGCTCTTGAAGCTGGCTGAGGGTCATGGGTAATCAGG
>NZ_CDBZ01000047.1 GCF_000819985.1 Aeromonas media
ACGTAATTGGGACATAGCCTAAAAAATGCCCGTCGATGACGGGCATTTTTGTATGCGAAAGCCGGGTTAGTGGCTGTCGACCCAGACGAACTTGAGCACGAACAGCAGGGCTACCACCAGCACGCAGGGGTTGATCTCGCGCCAGCGGCCAGTGCCCGCCTTCATCACGCAGTAGGAGATGAAGCCCACGGCTATCCCCTCGGTGATGGAGAAGCTGAACGGCATCATCACTGCGGTCATGAAGGCCGGTACCGCTTCGGTCAGGTCTTCCCACTTGACCCGGGTCAGCTCGGAGCACATCAGCACCCCCACGTAGATAAGGGCGCCGGCGGCGGCATAGGCCGGCACCATGGCGGCGACCGGGGAGAAGAAGATCGCCAGCAGGAACAACACGCCGACCACGATGGCGGTGAGGCCGGTACGACCGCCGACGGCCACCCCTGAGCTGCTCTCGATGTAGGCGGTTACGGAGGAGGTGCCCATGAAGGCGCCGCCGACCGAGCTCACGCTGTCCACTACCAGCGCCTGCTTCATGCGTGGGAAGTGGCCGCGATCATCGGCCAGCTTGGCGCGGTTGGTGACGCCGATCAGGGTGCCGGAAGAGTCGAACAGGTTGACCAGCATGAAGGAGAAGATGATCCCGGCCAGGCTGATGTCCAGCGACCCCATCAGGTCCAGCTGACCGAAGACGGGGGTGATGCTCGGCGGCACAGAGACGAAGCCCTTGAAGGTCACATCGCCAAACAGCCAGCCCAGGGTGGTGGTGACCACGATGGCGATCAGCACGGCGGAGTGCACACCGCGGGCGGAGAAGATGCAGATAAGGAAGAAGCCGAGCAGCCCCAGCAGGCAGGGCAGGGAGGTGAGGTTGCCCACGGTCACCATGGTGGCGGGGCTCGCCACTACGATGCCGGCGTTGTGCAGGCCGAGCAGGGCGATCAGCAGACCTATGCCGGCCGTGATGCCGACCCGCAGGGTGAGGGGGATGTTGGCAATCAGCCAGTAGCGTACCCGCAGCAGGGTGAGGATCAGCAGACCCAGGGCGCCCCAGAAGATGGTGCCCATGCCGACCTGCCAGGAGTAGCCCATGCCGGCCACTACCACGAAGGCGAAGAAGGCATTCAGCCCCATGGCCGGAGCCAGGGCGATGGGCAGGTTCGCGAGCAGACCCATCAGGATGCTGCCGATGCCGGCGATGAGGCAGGTAGTGACGAACACTGCCTGGGTGTCCATGCCTGCTGCAGAGAGGATCTGCGGGTTGACGAACACTATGTAGACCATGGTCAGGAAGGTGGTGATGCCGGCGATGACCTCGGTGCGGGCCGTGGTGCCGTGGCCTTTCAGGGCAAACAGGCGCTCGAGCAATCCTTGCCCGGCGGCCGGGTTGGCTGCCTGCTCTGTGGCGTTGTGTGGTTGATTCATGTTGGATTCCAATGGGTGACGTGAAATAAGCAGCAGGCGAACAGTCAACTCCATCCATGGGGGCTGGGTTGCCCTGTTTCTGGCGACTGAGCGACCAGACTCGTCCTGATACCGTGACAGCGCGCACATTTTTACACAGGCGGCGGCGTTTACAAACCCCGGATCTGCGAGGGGGATCAATGAATAGAGCAAAAATTCAAACGTTTGCCATTTGCCCTCTGAAAACAGGCTCGATAGGGGCCTGTTCCGTGAGGGCGGCCCTCAGCGGCTCTTCAGATAGCGCTCCACCAGCTGGGCCAGCACGGCGTCGCTGTGCTCCTGCAAGGTGGTGAGCGTCAGCCCCATGCGCTGCAGCAGCAGGTTGGCCTGCGCTTCGCTCAGGGTGCGCCCGTCGATGAAGTAGGCTTGTTCGGGCAACAGCTTGTCGTGACGGGGGAGCAGCACCCAGCTGACCCGCTCGGGTTCGATGGCGGCAAAGATCCGGCTGGCCGCGGCGCAGAAGGTATCGATGTGGGCCTTGCCATCCGGGCCCAGGCAGCCGGGTTCGATCCGGATCTGGATGGTGAGTCTCTTCGGGGGGGCGTTGGTCTGGGTCATTGGTAGGGCCGGTAGGGGAACGCGGGGAGAGTGTAAGCGAAAAGGCAACAGAAAGGGGAGCCTGGGCTCCCCTTGTCACGCTGCAATCACCCCGATGGGGTGATGCATCATTTCGCTTGCATGGCGGTCCGCTGGTGTATCTGGAGCGGTGCGTTTGGGCCGCCTCGCTCCAGTTCATGGCTGCGTGGCCGCTTACTTGGCGATGCGCTTGTACTTGGCGCGGTGCGGCTGGACAGCGTCGGCGCCGTAGGTCTTCTTCTTCCACTCTTCATATTCGGTGAAGTTGCCCTCGAAGAAGGCAATCTTGCCCTCGTCCTGGTAGTCCAGGATGTGGGTGGCGATACGGTCGAGGAACCAGCGATCGTGGGAGATGACCATGGCACAACCCGGGAACTCCAGCAGGGCGTTCTCGAGGGCGCGCAGGGTTTCGATGTCCAGATCGTTTGTCGGTTCATCCAGCAGCAGCACGTTGCCGCCGGTTTGCAGCAGCTTGGCCAGGTGCAGACGGCCGCGCTCCCCACCGGAGAGCTCGCCGACCCGCTTCTGCTGATCGGCGCCCTTGAAGTTGAAGCGACCGATGTAGGCACGGCTCGGGAACTCGTAGTTGCCGATGCGCAGGATGTCCTGACCGTCGGCGACCTCTTCGAACACCGTCTTCTTGTCGTTCATGCTGTCGCGGAACTGATCCACGGAGGCCAGCACGACGGTATCGCCCAGGGTGATGGTGCCGGAGTCCGGCTGCTCCTGGCCCGACATCATGCGGAACAGGGTAGATTTACCAGCGCCGTTCGGACCAATGATGCCGACGATGGCCCCCTTCGGAATGGAGAAGGAGAGATCGTCGATCAGCTGGCGGTCACCGTAGGACTTGCAGAGGTTCGCCACTTCCACCACCTTGTCGCCGAGGCGCGGTCCGGGCGGAATGAACAGTTCGTTGGTCTCGTTGCGCTTCTGGTAGTCGTTGGTGTTGAGCTCCTCGAAGCGAGCCATACGGGCCTTGGACTTGGCCTGACGGCCTTTCGGGTTCTGACGTACCCACTCCAGTTCCTTCTCGATGGACTTGCGACGGGCCGCTTCGGAACTGGCTTCCTGAGCCAGACGGGCGTCTTTTTGCTCCAGCCAGGAGGAGTAGTTGCCTTCCCAGGGGATACCCTCGCCGCGGTCCAGCTCCAGGATCCAGCCCGCCACGTTGTCGAGGAAGTAACGGTCGTGGGTGATGGCGACGACGGTGCCCTCGTAGTCGTGCAGGAAGCGCTCCAGCCAGGCCACGGATTCCGCATCCAGGTGGTTGGTCGGTTCGTCCAGCAACAACATGTCCGGCTTTTCCAGCAGCAGACGGCACAGGGCTACCCGGCGGCGCTCACCCCCGGAGAGGTGCTTGATCTGGGCGTCCCAGGCTGGTAGGCGCAGGGCGTCGGCCGCGCGCTCCAGTTGGTTCTCCATGTTGTGACCACCCTGGGCGGCGATGATGGCTTCCAGCTCGCCCTGTTCGCGGGCCAGCTTGTCAAAATCCGCATCCGGGTCGGCGTAGGCCGCATAGACCTCATCCAGGCGAGCCATGGCGCGTTTCACCTCGCCGACCGCCTCTTCCACCGCCTCGCGGACTGTCTGCTCCGGATCCAGCTTCGGCTCCTGGGGCAGGTAGCCGATCTTGATGCCGGGCTGCGGACGGGCTTCCCCTTCGATCTCGGTGTCGATCCCCGCCATGATGCGCAGCAGGGTGGATTTACCGGCGCCGTTCAGACCCAGTACGCCTATCTTGGCGCCCGGGAAGAAGGAGAGGGAGATGTTCTTGAGAATATGACGCTTGGGCGGCACGACCTTGCCGACCCTGTTCATGGTGTAAATAAATTGAGCCATTGGCTAATTCTCTTTAATTTACAGGTTGTTATTGAGTAACTTTAAATTCTTGGGGCTGTATTGGGGCCAAATCTGAAAAGCTGGCCCCAAGCCTGCCCCAAACCCTGTCCGCTTCGTCGCGGTCTTGTTCGGGGATCCATTTGCCATAGACTGTTCGCACCATGGTGCTGTCCTCGTGCCCAAGGTAAGACGCAACCCATTCAGGGTTTGCGCCAGCGGTCAGCATCCAGCAAGCAAATGTATGGCGCATATGGTATTGGGTTCGGCGGCGAATGCCAGCCCTCTTTATCAACCTGTCCCATTTGTCGCCCAAGGTGAAGGCCGTGTAGCACATGCTGAGCCCGGGTGTTTTGCTGGTGACGTCTGGGCTGAACACGAACGTGACCTTTTCATCTACCTGCCGGCGGTCCCGCAGCGTCTTCTTGATGTAGTGGGATTGGCGCATGGCTGTCATTGGCCGCATGCGTCTGAGTGCCTCAATTGCCGGTGGGAGGAGCACAATCGTGCGCTCATGACCTGTCTTCGGCACCTTGAAGTTGCGGGCCTGGGTGATGTTGCGGCGGATCTGCAATTCCCCGCGCTCCAGGTCAACATCCTCCCATGCCAGGGAGCAGAGCTCCCCAGTGCGCATGCCTGTCCAGCAGGCGAGCTGGACCCACATTGCGTCCATGTCGTGCCTGGCAGACTCCTGTAGGCGACGAAACTCATCTTGATCAAATGGGTCTGGTTTATCCCGGATCACTTCCACCTTGGTCAGCACTGAAGAAAGGTCCTGATGGGTGTAGCCGTTCTGCTTGGCGAAGTTGAACAGCCCAGCGGCGACCATCATGTAGTAGTTGACCGATCTCGGAGCCAAGGGCTTGCTGGTTCTGTTACGCGGCTCGGTCATCAGGTACCGGCGCCATTGCTGCAGGTCTTCGGTCCGGAAGGTGCTGACGACCCGGGTGTGGTCCAGGTCAGATGCCAGCATCCCCAGGATTGAGCGATATCGGCCACGGGCGTTATCGCCTATGTCCACATCCTTGATCTTCAGGTAGTGCTCTACCAAGTCGCCCAGAGAGATGTCCCTGCTTGCGGTCGTGCCGGCGAACCGGTGGGCGTTCTTGCTGTCTGGGAAGTGTTTGGCGTAGTCGAAGACACCGATGGCGATTTCATGCAGGATAGCCTCCCGCTTGCGGGAGGCGTGCTTGATGTTGGCTTTGGTGGCCGGCATGTTGAGCGTTTCCCGGCATCGCTTGCCGTGGAATCGGAAGTCGATGCGCAGGCTCTTGCCGTGCAGTTCGACACCCGGTGTTACCGCAACAATGTCGATCAGTTCTTGGTTCCGGTCAGCCAATCCTCATATCTCCGCCAGTGATAGACATACTTTCCATCCGGGGCCAATTTGTAGTGGACCCCTTCAATAAGCTGGCCCTTCTTCCGCTTCTCGCTGATGGCCTTCTCAGTGTACCCGAACATCTCCCCCAAAACCCTAGGCAGAACCCAGCTGGGGCGTTCCATCACAACCACTTTCTGATGCATATTCATGTCTCCTTTACGCCTCACGGCGAGAAGAGCGGCCCCATGGAGCCACTGTCTTTCATTGGCCTAGAATGGCAGATCGTCGTCATAATCGATTGGTGGTTCGTTGCTGGCCGGCGCTGGGGCCGGATGTGGAATTTGCCTTGGCTGGCTGCTAGATCCCTGCTGTTTCCCTCCTCCGTTCCCTCCCAACATCTGCATCACACCGGTGAAGCTGTCTACGAGTACCTCGGTGGTGTAGCGTTCCTGTCCGCTCTGGTCCTGCCATTTGCGAGTCTGCAGTTTTCCCTCTACGTAGACCTGAGAGCCCTTCTTCAGGTGCTTCCCTGCCACTTCAGCCAGCACTCCCATAAACACCACTCGGTGCCACTCAGTGCGCTCCCTCTGCTCCCCTGTCTGCTTGTCGCGCCAGGTGTCGGAGGTCGCCAAGGTGATGTTGGTGACAGCGATCCCGCCTGGCATGTAGCGCACTTCCGGATCCTGACCCAGGTTGCCGATCAGGATGACCTTGTTGATACCGCGGCTGGCCATTAACGATGCTCCTGGGCTTGATAGAGCTGTTGGAACTTCGTGTTGACCTGCCTCCATTCGGGATCCTTTGCCTGCTTGAGGCAGTGGATGCGGCGAGCCATCGCGAACTTGGCCTTCTCCAGCATGTTGGCGCTGGTGGCGTGGTGCTGGGCTTTCTTGTAGGAGAGGGCCGCATCATGGTGGTTGCCGGCATGCTCCTGCTGGATGGCCTGCTTGAGGTCATCCCGATAATTGCGCTGGTAAAGTTTGATGTGCATCGTGTCCTCCCGGACAGTCGTGGTTCGTTACACCCAGGCCATAATGGCCGGGCATTTAATTCAGGGGTGATTCAATCTCCTGGTACTCCAGTTCGTTGAAGTTCAAATACTGGGCCGGTGCCATGTCGATGGCGGCCAGCCGGATCTGTTGGTGGGTCATCGGGTGGTGCGCCTCGATGGTCCCGGTCAGGCGATCCGGTGCTGCCCCTAATTCGGTGGCCGCATTCAGGGTGTAGCTATAGCGGTGCATTGGCCTGCTCCTTTGGTTGTGTCGATCTGCCAGCGGTAGCCGCCGTGTTTTTCCTGCTGGCCAGCAAGGCAGCGGGTGATACCGACCCTGACAAAGCCGCCTTTGGTCTCGGCATCCGTGACACTGTCGAACCGGACGACCTGATCCCCATTGATGCCGACCACCGGGGTCTTGCGCCACTGCGGCGGTTTGACTGCGTCAACGAAGAGGCGGCGGGTATGGCGCCCACGACCGTTATCCCCAACCATGCAGAAGTGTTCAATCCGGGTGGTGAAGCGGGACTCTCGGTGGATCTGGCCCATCACGATGCTGGCCTCACTGACAGTGAGGGAGAACTCGGCGGACACCTCGGCACTGATGGCGCCGCCGGTTCGGGCATGAATCCACTCGGCAACGTCCTGAACGATGCTCATTCTTCACCGTGTTCTGGCTTTTGCTCTTGTTGGAGCAAGTCATCATGTGACGGGCCAATAATGGATTGAGGGTCTTCACCAGCAAACCGGATAACCTGTCGCCATACGCTATCTAAGGTGCGGCGATAAACGTTCTCCATAGGGCGGTGTGCAACCTGTTCGTGCCAGCTTGTAACAGCCCAATCAATTAAGCTCTGATGGGGGGCAGATGATTGCACTTGCGGCGCTGGCTCGGCGGCGAGTATGGCCAGTAATTCACGCTCGGCCGTAATCCGGGTGTCGTGGTCTCTGTCGCTCATCATGTTGAGTAGTGGCTCAATCGGCAATAGCTTCCAGCCTTTCGGCACGGCAGGCGCAATCAGCGTGCCGGCCAGAATTGCTGGGTCTGCCCTTCGCTGGTGGAGCATCATCGCCAGGTTGGCAATGTCCTCGAAATTGCCTGGGTTCCCCTTGCCAAGGTGTCCGATCAAAAGCGCGGCAAGGTGTTCGACTGAACAGGAGGACGGGTCATCCCAGCCACCCCGGCCTTTGGCCCGTGCATCAGCCAGTTTCGCCTTCATGGCAATGGCGAATCGTTCAACGGCGTAGTCATCCGTGTGCTTGCTCATGTGGACTCCTATATCAGCGCCAGCGCAATGAGCGCGGCCAGTGTATTGAGCACCAGGATGGTGATCCCGGCGGCTTGCTGCTTGGTCATGCTGCCCTCCTGGCTTGCAGGTGCTTGTACGGGTTGTTGGCTCTGGCAATGGCCGCCATCGGCGGCGGGCTGACGCTGTTGCCAACCATCAGCACCTGATCGGTGATGGAGAGCGGGGTGCCGTCGTGGCCGCGGTCATGGATGTAGTGGCGTGGCATGCCCTGACAGCCATAGAGCTCCTTCGGTACCAGCATGCGCAGGCCGATATCCACGATCACCCAGGTGTTGCCGCACCAGGTCACGGTTACCAGCGCCAGCCGGTCCTTGGTGGTGATGGTGTGCATCGGGTCGGTGACAGCACCCCACTGCCCGCCGCTCGAGTAGTAGCGCATCAGGAAGGCGCTGACCCGCAGGGCCCCGGCCTCTTGCTCCGGTGTCAGGCCAAACTCACCCGGGCTCGCCATCACGGTCTGCACCAGAGCGTGATGCTGGCCCGCTGAAACGATGGTGGGGAGCTGGCTCTCAGGAGTGCTCGGCGGCAGGTTCTTGCGCAGATGCACCATGAAAGCGGAGGCCAGTTGCTGCTGGCTGCCGCTCGAGGTGATGGTGCTGCATGGGTCAGCCACGGATCTGGCCGGCACGGTGTTGAACCCTCCGTTGGCCTGCACCATCAAGGGGGCCGCCAGCATGGACTTGCCACCGCCGCCGGCCATGATGGCCGCAGCAGGTTCATTCACCCCGTGCTCGCCTCCTTTACCGAAGTGGCGCACCACAAGAGGGGCCAGACTCGGGTTGCAGACGGCAAACGCTCCCCCCTTGGGCCAGCCGGTAATGGTGCGAAGCGGGGCATCAACCGAATCGATACCTCGCCCTGACCAGTTGGCCAGCTCGATGATGAAGGGCTTGGGATTGGTCAGCACCTCGCGGATCACCCCGATTGCCACACGCTCCAGGGTGGCATCGGCCAGTGGGCGTTTGACGTTCAGGCCCTTTGCCCGGGCTTCTTCCTTGGTGAGGAATATAGAGGGACACGGGATAGACCAGTCGATGTGATCCGCCGTTACCCGATACGGCTTGAGGTGGCTGCCTGGTGCCGGTGCCTTGCAATGGGTCGGTGCTGGCCAGCAAACTGGTTCCCCGTCCCGGCGGGCAACGAGGTAGAGGCGCTGGCGGCTGGTGGCCGCACCGTAATCGGCTGCATTCTTGACGGTATGGTCCAGCTCATATCCCATGCGTTCGATGCTGGCCAGAAAGCGGCGCCAGGTCTGGCCTGCCCGCTTGGGATCCGGCACAAGGTATTGCTGCTGGCGTGGCACCCGCTCCCCGGGTTCGGCGATATGCTGTTCGATCTTGGTCTTCTTGCCGCGCTGAACTTCGACCAGCTTGATCACCCGGCCGGTTGCCTTGTCCCGCTTGGCGACGAGGGGCCCCCAGGTGCGCATCTGCTTGACGTTCTCCATGGAGAGCACGGCAGGTTTGCCCAGCGCCAGCCACTTGGTGATCACCCAGGCGAGGCTGCGGATCTCCTGCTTGCGCGGCTGACCGCCGGCGGCCTGGCTGTGATGGGTACAGTCCGGGCTGGCATGCAGCCAACCGACCGAGCGCCCCGCCAGCACCGTAACTGGATCAACGGCCCAGATATCCTCCTGCAGATGCAGGGCCTCCGGGTGGTTTGCCTGGTGCATGGAGAGCGCTTTGGGGTTGTGGTTGATGGCGATGTGCACCTGGCGCCCCAGACCGCGTTCGATCCCTGTGCTGGCACCGCCGCCACCGGCGAACAGGTCCACGTTGATGGCAGAGTCCAGGTTGAGCGGGGCCCCGGTCACTTTGGCCCTGACAGCGCGGGAGCGGCGAAGTGAGTTGCTCATGCCATCACCTCATTCACTCGGGTAATGGCGTTGATCATCACGCTCTTTTGCGTGACGGGGCTGAGGGTTGGCTCGTTATGCAGGGCGTTCAGCAAGGCGATGACGGCCTCCTGGCGGTGCAGGTCGAGCATGGTGAAGGCCTCTGTGAAGTTGTATCCCTCAACCTGCTTCAGAGTGGAGACAGTCTTGCGCAGCAGCACCTTGGCTTCCTCGTCCAGAGTGGTGTATTCGTCCATGAGCTGCTCGTCGCTGACCGAGATGGCGATCGCAACCTCCCGGGCGGTGTAGTGCTCCTTGGCGCCGTAGAGCACGGTCAGCACGGCGACAAAGCACGACCACTCGGCGCCGCCCAGATTGAGCTCGTCGTTCTGGTAGTCGAAGGCCCAGTCTTCCAGCGGCTTGGTGTTGGGGGCCTCGTCTTGCTGGAGGGTATCCGGTTCTGGATCAGACCCAGCCAACAGCTCGAGCTGCAGTTCGCTCTGCACAGGTGCGGCACTCTTCGCCAGCAGCTCGGCGGCTTTGGCGGTGGCCTGTTCCAGCAGGTCGCCGGGGGCCGTTAGGTTGTCGATGATCCAGGCGGCCAGCTCGGCGGTCTTGGCCGGGGTCAGGATGTCGGCATCGTCGATCTGGTAGATGACCCCCTTCACCGCGGGGTGGCGTTGCCAGTGGGGCAGGGCAGGGGAACGACTATCTTCTGCGACAAAGCCCTGATGGATAGGCTTGCCGGCCAGCAGGTTGGCGACGGCCAGATCGAGCCGATAGAAGATCTCGGAGAGCGGATACGGCTCGTCCAGCCAACCCTGCACATAGCCCCTGACCATGGCCTGCTGTTCTTCGCCCAGGTCGCTGCACTCGAGCTGCTTGGCCATGATACGGTCAGCATCGACGTAGTCCGGATGCGGGCTGGGCGTAGCTGCAGCCTGGGCATGCACTGACTCGATGACTGTCAGCTTGTCCAACTTCCAGCCACACTCTGCGGCGGCGCTGATGGCCTCGGCACAGGATCCACAACCGCCGATCCCGCCAATCTCTTCACCGCCGACCAGATGGCGCACAGACCATTGTCCTGACTTGGTTTTGGCTACGATGATCTCCCGATATGGTTCGGCGCTTGGCAACAGCTCCTGCGCAACCATATCCCCGGCGTCAATGACCCGCTTGGCCGCCAGGGTTAGCTCCACCGCCTGGCGGTGGATCATGTCGAGGATGATGGTGCCGGTGGTGATGAGGTCGTCACGGCGCAGTCGCGCCTCGGGGCGGCGTTCCCCCTGCCAGCTGGTATCGAAGATCACCACAGCGGAGGCGAAGCCACTGGCGCTGGGCTTGTCCTTCTTCGGGTCGTGGGGCACGTACCAGCTCGGCACCTCAAAGCCGATACGACCGCTGATGAACTGGATAAAGTCGGCATCCTCCGGCCACCAGGTCTCGCTGGTTGCGGCCTTGATGAGCAGCATGATCTTGGCGCCCTGTGCCCGTTGCTCGCGGCAGTAGTTGAGGATGGCCTCCATTCCGGTGATGGGATTGCCCTCGCTATCCGTGCAGGGGCGGGAGTAGGGCGGGTTGCCAAAGGCGGCGCCACCCAGGCGGCGCAGGTCGGTGGCCAGCTCCTGGGTGAGTGCGTTGTCTTCGGCGTCGTAGTAGTTCGGTACCAGGGCGTTGCAGTCATCGGCGAACATGTCGAGCACCACTGGCCCCAGGATGGGGGCGAACTGGTGGAACAGGCCCCAGGCCAGCGCCTTGGGGGTCTGCCATTGGTCGCCTATCTGTTTGAGCTCGTGGTCAGGCTGGGTCTGCAGTTCGGCCAGCGCTTGGGCGTAGTGGTTCATGCTGCACTCTCCACACAAAACGCTTCTGAAAGGCGAGCAACCGCCTTGCGCAAACCTGACGCTGCACCTGCGGCTCCACCTTTGAGGCGCGAGGTATTGGTTTCACTACTCAACTCATCCAGAACATCCGCTGTACTTTTGATGAACTCAATGAGAGCGGTCTGTTCTTCTTTAACCCGCTGCAGTTCATCGGTCAGCCCGATCCGGCCTTGAAGAATGGCCTCCTTGATGGTGTTGTACTCCCAGCAATGGGTCTGGGCATCGACATAGACCCGGATGCCTTTGCGGTAGTCATGCCGCTTGCGCTCGATGAACGCCTCAGCTGCATCCTTGGTGAAGTGGCTGTTTACGTGCTCCCACTTTTCGTCCCATCCCACAACGCTGTGGTCGTCAATCTCATCGAGCAGGTCCCATTGGTCGCTCTCATCAAGCCCAAGGAAATTGCACTCGTGCGATTGCTGAACTACCTGATTGAGCCGTGACTGCTGCTCATCATCGAGGTCCTCCCAGTATTCCAGTGGGCTGAACCAGGTGGAGTCATCACAAATCACCGCTTGCTTGTCGGTGTAGGCGCGGTCTATCCCGTAAATGATCACGCGGGCCTCGACCTTGAAGATGGCATCAGCGGTGCAGTGGTCATGAACGCCTTCACCCACGCAGTCGTGGCGCAGTCTTGCCACGAAGTCAGACCATGAGTCGCTGCTCAGCGGTGCTCCGCGAGCAAGTGATGCCGGCAAATCCGCTTTCTGGCTTTCGTTGATCATGATTTTTCCCTCACTCGTTGCGACCAGCTCCCCGGATCAGGGCTTGGCCTTCTTTGCGACCCTGGCTACTGCGCGGGCCGCCTTGAGGCACTCATCGAACACCTTCCCCTTGGCGAAGCTGGGGGTTCGGTCGAAGTAGACGGTGGCTTCTCTCACCCCCAGCGAGACCGCATGGGGGGGGAATTCCTCCTTCTCCAGCGTTGCCTTGATGTGCTTGGCAATGAACTCGCGTGGGTGCATGGCTGCCTCCGCTATTTCTGAAATTGGTCTCATCACACAAGCGACAGGCAATAGGAGGCCGTGACCCGCTGTTGGGCCGCTATCGCTTGTGGGATAAGGGCCCCGTTGCCGGGGCCAGGAGAGAACAACTCGGGCTGATTGGTCAGGGCCCGGAGCCCTGTGCCAGCGTGGGCGGTTGTGCTGCCCTTGATGGCGCCGTCAGGTGGGTGACGGCTGGTATTGCAAGTTGGTCAGCTGCCAGCCCGAGCAGCCAGATCAACATCAGGAGTAGTAACCACATGCGTTGCACCTGTGGGGGTGGCTTGAGCACTTCACAGTGAGTCAGCCGTTCTTGCTGTCGGTACCGGTGCGCCCTCACGGGCAGACCTACCTATCGAAACTGTCGCCTCTCGGCGAGGGCCTGGGTGGCGCTTCACAGCGGGACCAGGCGACCGCTTAACCCTGCGGTGGGAGATATGATCACCTCCTTGGGTGGTCAAATCGGTTGGCTGTGGTGGCCGGAGCTGATCCCGGCACACTCTGTTTTTGAGGAAGACCCTCATGGACTTGAACCGCACCGCTGGGCGTCGCATCAGCCTGCGCATTCACCACAACTGTCATTGGCACTGATTGAGAAGCAGGCTCCGATATTCATTCGGGCGCATCCATTTCTGGAGGGTGCCTCGGATTTAAGCTTCCTTTCTCATATCCACTCCGTGCCAGTTTCGCGTCTGGTCGCGCAGTACCAATGCAGTTGTGTGCTCACCTTCCAGCAAGCTCGGTTCGGATAAACACGCAGCGCGTGTTGCTACGAACTAGACGGGATCGTGGTTGCAGCGCCGCCTCGTTGATCTGCATCCTGCCGGTTGCCCTATCCGGAGTCAGCGCTGGGGTCTTTCGACTTGCCCAACTGACGGGTTTGCTGTGGCGGCCTACGATTGCACTTCCTATCGGCACCTCCCGGCTGCATGCAGCGGATGGGATGGCTGTCACCACAACTGGGGTTGCACTGGCCGCGCCCCAAGCCAATTTGCGCCATCACCGGGGTGGGATATTTGGCACCAATGCAACCTCAGTTGTGTCCCGGCCTTTCACCGGGTGGGTGGCTGGGGAGTCAGACCCGCCACTCGCTTCGTTCGCTATCACTTCAACTGCGCTGTCTTTCCAGCTGCCAGCCGGTCACTGATTTGAATTTCCGTTCACCTTGGTCGGCACGCATTCCAGCCTTGCCAAGGGAGCGCGGGGAGGTGAATCAGCCCGGTTGCCGGTGTTATGTCCCCAAGCGGTTTGTTACCACCGCTGCCAGTGTTGTGCTGGCCCTCCGGCTGGGGTCGTCTTTCGCACTGAATTTGATTGCTAACTTTTGGTTAGCATATATCAGGTTTGTTTTCGGTCAATACCCGAAAGTTAGTTTTTCAGGTTTTTTTTCATTCAGGCTCATTTGGTGCAAAACTGGGGCGTGCTGAAGGGAGGGATTCCGAGTGAGCATTTTGATGGAGTGTCGAGCGTGTCATGCGCTGATCGAGGAAGGTGAGAGCCTGTGCCCGCAATGCGGGTCCACGCTGCTTGGCGGGGTGGGGGCCGACCTGGCCCATCAGTTGGCTGTGAAGCAGCAGCAAGAGGCGTTCGTGGCCACGTACCACACTTGGTCTGATGGGGGCTGGGAGGGGGTGGGGATAGACATGATCCGCAACCGGCTGGCGGTGCGCTATTTCGATGGGCGTATCCGTGCCCGCAAGATCATCCAGGGCACGCAGGTGATCGGGGTCAAGATCAGGGAGACGGCCGGTGCCACGCACACCAAGACGCAGGGCGGCAGTCAGATCGGCAGGGCGCTGGTGGGCGGTGTGTTGATGGGCGGTGTCGGCGTATTGCTGGGCGGGCTAAGCGCCAAGCAAACCAGCACGGGGACCGTGTCGTTGGTACAGGTGTTGATCACCACTAGGGAGCCCGATTATCAACTACTGAGCATCACCCTTCTTGCTGGGGAGTATCGGGCGGATTCGGCTGCAGTGGCGCAGGCCAGGCGGTCAGCAGAGGTGTGGGCAGCGCGGGTCGAGGGGTTGATCCATCAGTGCGCCGCTCAGGCGGTGAGGCCTGAGCACGGCAGCAGTGTGGCAGATGAGCTCGGAAAACTGGTGTGGCTGCGTGAGCACGGGGAGATCACCATGCAGGAGTTCGACCTGCTCAAGCGGCAGTTGCTTGCAAATCGCGATGCAGATTCATAACCCGATTGCGGATTGGCGTTACTCGACCATCACCGAGCAGACCAGTACGGCGCAGATCTGCACGTCTTCATTGACCGGCAGCAGGGGGTATTGCGGGTTGAGGGGTTTTAACCACCAGGTACCGGAATCCATCACCAGCTCTTTGAAGGTCATGTCGCTGCCATAGCGGGCGATCACCTTCTTCCCTGGGGCGGGTTCCACTTCAGGATCCACGATGATGATAGTGCCGTCAGGGTATGACTTGCCCCCCATGGGCGCGACCATGGAGTCGCCCTTCACCCGCACGGCATAGGCCCGGGTGCTGACGCGAACTGGGCTGATGGTGACCTCTTCTGCCTCTTCCAGACTTGGTATATCGCCGCAGTCTTTGAACTCCCCGGCGCTGACCCAGGAGATCAGGGGCACCTGGTAGACAGGGAACGGCTGCGGCTCGACATTACCGTCACCCGCATCGGTGCCTGTCAGCAACCACTGCACGCTCTTGCCGGTGATGCGCGAGAGTTCTCCCAGCCGTTTTACCTCTGGCAGCCCTTCGCCTTTCAGCCATTTCCCTACCGAGACCTCAGACAGGTCTTCCCGCAACGTGCGTTTCAGCCGAGCTATCCGGCCTCTGACGGGCCAGCCCATTTCATCGAGAGCGGCATTGAGTCGCTCCGAGAATGCCATCTTGTCGGCTTCATAACGCGCCATTGGTGTCTGTTTCTCATCCATTTCCTAACGTCCAGTTATTGTTTGTCAATTTGACCCAACTTTAACCTCTTGCGATCTTTGCTAACCAAGAGTTATGATTCTGTGTGTGTTAAACGCCAGAGGACGCCATGCATACCCTGTTAACTCGATTCGGTACCAAGAGTGCCATCGCGGCTGCACTCGGCATCACCCCGGAGGGCGTCAGCAACGCCTTCAGGCGTGGCAAGGTGCCAAGCACCTGGGTGGCCAAGCTCAAGCAGCAAGGTTTGAGCCAATCTGAACTCGCTGAATTGCCTCTGACCGACGAAGGGCGGGCGATTGTATCAGCATTCACCGAGCAATTATAACCAACCGTTAGGGATCACTATGACAGAGCAACGGAATGACACCACGGCAAAAGTCAGGGCGGTTTTCCGGTCATCGGACGTGATGGCTGCGGCTTATGGCATTGGCCACCGGTTCAACGCCAGTGAGCTGGCGCGACTGATGGGGCGCAAGCCGGCGGAGTTTTGCAAGAAGCTCAACCCGGATTGCGACGACCGCCATCTCACCCTGGCCGAGGCGGTCGCCGTCACCGAGATCACGGGTGACAACGCCATCCTCGACGCCTGGGCGGTCAGTCGGGGCAAGGTGCTGGTGGACTTGCCGATCGGTGTCGTGAGCGATGACGACCTGGTTGAGCAGGTGCTGCTGGCTCAGGCGGTGTTCGGCAAGCTGATGCAGGCCATTCACGATGCTCGGGCGGACGGGTTTATCGACAGGATTGAACAGGGGCAAATCGAGCGCATCGGCACCCAGGCTGCCGAGCATGTGATGGCACTGATCAGCAGCACCGGTGCCAATGTGCGACAGCTGCCGACGACATCCAGCAAGTAGAAAAGAGCGGCCCCGCACTGCGCTAACAGTCGGGGCCATGGTTCAAACATCGCAAGAGGATGTGAACATGAAAGATCTTATCCAACTGGGAGCTGTCCGGCAAGCAATGCCGAGGTTGCAGTTCGTCAATGGGTACCGGCTGGTGGTGATGGGACTGGCGTTACCCATCAGCGCTGAACAGGCCAGGATGGTGTTTGCCCAACTGAAACACATGGGAGGTCACCATGGGTGAAGTTGTGAGGCTTTTGGCCCAGGTAGCCGCCCCGGCCCGAAAGAAGGTGTGCAACATGAGTGACAACCGTCGCAGCGGCTATGTGGTGTGCTGGCGCTCGTTGCTGCAAGCAGAGTGGGCCCGCAATGCCACCAAGCTGGCGGCCTGGATGCGGTTGATCGGCATGGCAGCCTATGAGGCTGGCCCGGTGCACTACAAGGGGCGTGACTGGCATCTGCTGCGGGGCCAGTTGGTGATCAGCGCCACCGAGCTGGGTATGCAGCTTCGTGATGAGCGGGGGCGTGGGCTCGACAAGAAGGGAACCGAGCGCATGCTGGCCTGGTTTGCCAAGGAGGGGATGATTGAGCTGCGTGGCACCCCCTGGGGAACCATCATCGAGATCTGCAACTACGACGACTATCAGGCTGCCGTGCAGCCGGTCACAAATAATTGCGAATCATTCGCAACAGAGCAGTTTGAGGGCGCGACAAATGGGGCGCCCATCGGGGTACCGACCGGGGCGCAGAGTGTCCCGCTCAATCCCTTGTCTGGCGCGGGTTTGAATGTGGTTGATGGGGCGCCCACTGTCCCGCCCATCGGGGCCCCGACCGTCGCGACAACAGAACAAGAAGTAAAAGAAAAGGAAACTACAGAGGATCTTAAACAGATCTCTTGTCCGGTTTCTGACGAAACCGAACGCGACCGGAAGGGCACAGCCTCCCTGGCCGTCAGCGTGGATGCCAAGGCCGTGTTGGCACACTTCAACGCGGTAGCCGTTCGCCGTTATCAGGCCAAGCCCACCGCCCTGCAGAACATCAACGCCCGTCTGGCAGACGGCTACTCGGTTGCAGACCTGCAGCTCGTGGTGGACTTCAAGACCGCGCACTGGGCGGCGGACCTCAAGATGAGCGAGTACCTGCGCCCGATGACGGTATTCGCCCCGCAGAAGTTTGACGGGTATCTGGCCGCGGCCAAGCGATGGGATGCCATCGGCCGCCCGCGCTGCGTGAACGGGGAGTGGGAGGGCTTCGAGCGCAAGCGGCCCTTGTCCAATCTGGCGCAGGCCCAGCAGCAGGCCCAGGCCATCATGGCCGCAACGGGAGGGGTCGGCTATGACCGCAACACACCTCTGTAAATCAGCTGCTCTGCCTGCCGTGCCTGAAGTCATGCAGCTGAGTGTAAACATGTCGGTATTTCTGGCCGATGAACTGCTGCCGCTGATGGCCGGTCTCTGGCCTGCCAGTGCTAACCAGCTCGACAGCAACGTTCGCGGGGTTGCGATGGCGTGGGGTCTTCAGTTGAGCGGGCTGACCCCTGACCAAATCACCGAAGCGGTGCTGGAGCTGGCAGGCGATACCAGCCGCCAGTTTGCCCCGCGCCCGGCCGAGGTCAAAGCCGCCATCTTGCAGCGCAATCCGGTACCGAAGTGTGCCCCTGCTGGTCGCCAGATCTCCATCCGTGCCTGCGAGATGCAGGCGGAGGCCCGGGTCTATGTGCGTGACCGCCAGGTTACCGATGAAGCGGTGCAGGCCGAGTTGCAGCAACTGCTGGCAGAGCTGCGCAGTGAGGGTGTGACGATCACGGGGAGGATTCGGTGATGGCTGGTCAATTCAACGCGAACGTAGAGCGCGATGTGCGTGAGGCGCAGTTCTGCCGGGTGGTCATCTATCCGCCGGTGCGGGGCTGGGTGGGGGAGCGGGTGCACCTGGAGGTGTCGAACTCGCTGGACACCCTGGGCAAGACCGATGCCGCCACCGGTGCCGGGTATTACCTGGTGTGGGATGGGGCCGAGGAGGCTCGAGCAGAGGCTTCTCGGATCCGGGGAAAGGCGGTGGAGCTGGTGAGGGTGGGATCATGAGTAAATATGGCAAGGAACCGTGGGAGGCCGTTGAAGTAAACCTGGATGAAGATGAGCTCATTCAGATTCGTGCATCAAACGGAGGAATCATCGCTCGCCTGTGGATTGATGTTGACGACAGGGAGTTCAGTGATGAACAGCGGGACAATGCTCGCCGTATCGTGGCCTGCGTGAATGCGTGCCGTGGCCTGCCGACTGATGAGCTGGAACAGAAAGGGCTGGTTGCTGCCGTTGGCGCAGAGCTTCTGGAGCTGGAGCAACAACGCGACGAGCTACTCGCTGCGCTTGTTGCCGTACAGAAAAATGATGCTGATGGCTACCTCTACAACGGGACCGGCAATTCTCCGGTCAAGCAACTTGTGGAATCTGCCATCGCCAGAGCCAAAGACGGTGCAGCATGATGCACTACTACGCCCAGCACACCCCGACCCGGGATTGGCAAGCGCCGCTGCTGGGCATCGAGGAGCTGGTGAAAGCGCAGGAGGCCGGTATCTGTGTGTCGATAGGGATGTGGGTGATCCACGATATCGGGTTTGGTGCCTGGAGCACCGAGATAGGAGAGATCGTCGGGACTGCCATGCACAAGGCAGCCCATCAAGCCACCACCGGGAGGGGGAGGAAGGGATGAAGATAGGCATATTGTTTGGGGTGTTGATCGTCGGCTGGGCGCTGCTGCTGGCCGTGTTGCTGGTGCTGATATGGGTAGCGCTGCGTGCTTGGCGGGAAGAGGTGCACGAGGACGAGGCGGCGTTACTCGATGAGCCACGGCTGGTGTCGGCGTGCCGTGAGCTCTCCGAGCTGGCGGCGAAGACCAAGGAGGCGAGCTATGGCTAAGGCCTTCTTTGTGCTGATGTACCTGTTCGTGGCGCTGTTTGTGCTTGCGATGGTGCCCTATGAGGGGGGCATGGGCTGGCAGATGCTGCAGGCGCCGGTGGTGTGGGTGATCCTGGCGGGCTGGGTGCTGGTGATGTTCCCGCGGCCTGTCGTGCGCCTGTTGCTGGCGCCGCTGCGGGCCATCCTATTGCTGCTGGTGTGGTTGGGCACGCTGCTGCTGGCGATCACCAAGCTGGTGCTGGTGGCGCTCAACCGTGTGAATCGCGATCTGGCCGGGGAGGCCCATCATGACCGTTAAACCGAAGGAACTGAATGAGCGTGGCCTGATCGACCTGGCCGGGGTGAAGGTGTATGTGGCGGGGCCCATGACGGGCCTGCCGCAGTTCAACCGGCCCGCGTTCTTCGCCGCCGAGGCCTACCTGCAAGGGCAGGGGGCCAGGGTGATGAACCCCGCCGTGCTGCCGGATGGCTGGGAGCATGACGCCTATATGCGGATCGCCATCCCCATGCTGATGGAGTGCGAAGCTGTGGCGTTTCTGCCCGGCTGGCAGCAGAGCAAGGGGGCGCGTCAGGAGTTCACCCGGGCGCACGCCTTCGGCCTGGTGCTGCTGCAACTGGACGTCGAGGAGATCCCCTTGGGGTTGCTGGTCAGGCAGCATCTGCCGTTGATGGTGTAGGTCATATCCCGCCGTGAGAACCTAACGAATGGTGATTGATGACTGTATAAATACACAGTATCTTTTGGGGCTAAACCAAGGACATGACAATCGGGAGAGTGACATGCAGGTGATGAGTTTCGACAGTATGGAGTTTGGCAAGGTGCGCCTGATCGATGAAGCCGGGCGCGTGCTGTTCTGTGCCGTCGATGTGTGCAAGGCGCTGGGCTACAGCAATCCGCGGGATGCGGTGAAGCGCCATGTGGACGAGGGGGATGTCGTGAAACGCGACACCCCCACGACCAGCGGGATGCAGGAGGTCAGCTTCCTGTGCGAGAGCGGGGTCTATGCCCTGATCTTCGGCAGCAAGCTGCCCGCAGCCAAGGGGTTCAAGCAGTGGGTCACCGGTGAGGTGCTGCCCAGCATTCGCAAGACGGGGCAGTACGCGCTCGGCCATGCCCCGACCATCAACGTGGAGGCGGTACAGGTCGAACTGCTGTTCGTCGAGACGGCGGCCAGGATGCTGAACGTGAGCAACTCCGGCAAGCTGGGCATGCTGCAGAGCATCCAGCGCCAGCATGGCCTGCCTAATCTGTTGCCCTCTTACGCCATCGATGCGCCGAGCGATGCCACCGATGGCAGTTCGCGGCCGACCTTCTCGGCCACCGAGGGGCTGAAGCAGCACGGGGTGAGCATGGGGGTGCGCTACTTCAACGCCCTGCTCGAGTCGAACGGGTTGCTGACCAAGATGCGCCGCCTCTCCACCAAGTCACCGGATAAGCAGAAGGAGTTCTGGGCGATAACACCCAAGGGGCTGCTGTACGGCAAGAACATCGTGGATCCGCGCTGCCAGCGCGAGACGCAGCCGCACTGGTACCAGAGCCGGTTCGCCGAGCTGCTGGCCAAGGTCGGGCTGGGGAAGGTGGCGGCATGATCCACGAACTGAAGATTGCTCCTTGCTATTTCTCCGCTGTGGAATCGGGGGAGAAGACCTTCGAAATCCGCGACAACCGCGATCGCGGTTTTCAGAAGGGGGATTTGGTGGTGCTCAAGGAGTATGACCGTAAGGTTCCTATCGAGAGCTTCCGCTTCACCGGTAAGCAGATTACGAAGGTGATCACCTATGTCACCAACTATGAGCAACAACCCGGGTTCGTCGTCTTTGCGATGGCGGATCCAGATCAGATCTCTAAGGAGCATGCAGTATGAATAGTAACCCGAGCCTGGTCGCTGTCGTGGATATCGAGACACTCGGCCAAGGCCAAGATGCCGTGATCGGCACCATCGGGATCGTCATTGTCGATGTGGCACAGCTGCGGGTCGTGGATGAGTTCTACTGCCGGGTGGATCTGGCGCAGGGCCGCCAGCGTGACGACGACACCCTGGCGTTCTGGGAGCGGCAGAAGGTGGAGAGCCCGGCCGCCTGGGAGGAGATGTTCGGCAATGCCGGCCGCCTGTTCCTGGTGGATGCGCTGCAGGCGTTGGCCAACTTCCTCGGCCGCCATTTCAAGAAGGTGGCAGCGGTCGAGTTGATGGGCAATGGCAGTGAGTTCGACAACGTGCTGTTGACGCATGCCTATCAGCAGTGGGGAGTTGAGCAGCCCTGGTGGTTTCGTGGCAACCAGAGCTTGCGCACTGTGGTCTGGATGGGGCGGCAACTGCTGGGGATTGACCCCAAGTATCAGCTGCCTTTCGAGGGGACCCGCCACCACGCTCTGCACGATGCCCGCCATGAAGCGGCATACCTGATCCACATACTGAACGCCTTCAAGCAGGGGCTGACAGGGGGAGTGAGCGCTGGTCATGACATTCAATCTGGCGCTGCTACCTGATCAGGAGCGTCAGCGGATAGAGTTGGATAAGCAGGCGGCTTTGCTGGTTTGGCAGTGCCGCCGCAACCTGGCGACCCGAGAGGATGTTGCCAGGGCAATCATCAATCAGCCCGTGGATAACCAGGAGTATTTCCGCGATCGGCTGAACCACTACCGTGAGGTAAAGGGGTCACATGAGCAAGTTTACTAGCCGCAGTGCGGCCAGAGTGCAGCACCTGCAGCAGCAGGCCAGCAATCCGGCCGGGGCCGCCATCAACGCCAGCGCCGAGTTGTTCCGTTCCATCGACACCGCCTGCCCGGGCATGACTGCCGCGGAGGCTGCCCGCCGGATCATTGCCTCTGAGTCTCTCGCCGTGCGCCGCACCGCCAGTTATCAGCTGTTGGCCCGCCTGGGCCCGCTGCTCGACAAGCTGGAGATGGTGGAGAAGCTGGGATGATGCCGACCCATCCGGTCTTTGTGCCAGAGATGGGGATGGTGCTGCTGAAGGTGGGGGAGGGTCTGGCACAGCTTCGCACCTCCCTGGCCAACCGCCCGGCGGTATTGGTTCCTGCCCCAGACGGTGGCGACCTGCTGACCCAGTTCCCGGAGCTGGCCAGTGCCCTGCTCAACCCTGCCATCGTCAACGCCGCCGGCGGCGAGCTGGCCTTGCTCAGCGTGGGCCAGTGCCTGATCGGCCATGGCTGCATCGGGGAATCGGTCACTACCGAGATGGGGGGCCTGCCGCTCCCCTTGTGCTGGCACCATGACAACGCATACCGGGATGGCCAGTTGCCGTTCAACCCGGCGGAGCACGCAGCGGCGATCGCCCGGGCACTGCTGACCAGGGTCGCTGGCTGGTGTGGGGTTGCCCTTACCCAGTTGCAGGCACGGGATCTCTGCTGGTGGGCCAGCGTGTTCAAGGTGCAGCAGCATCTGCCGATCGCCGTGGTGCGCCACGCCTGCCGCTTGCCGCCGCTGGAGCCGGAGCGGTTGCTGGTGCCAGGGCGCGGCTATCGGGAGACCGATGCCCGCTATCGGGTGAATCGCACCGAACTTCTGGAGCAGGATCCGCTGGCCGAGCTGCGCGGCCGGCTGCGTATCAAGCCAGCGGTGAAGGCCATCGACCCGGAGCCGCCGATGCTGCATATCCCCCGCCCCAAGATGCGACGCTGGGAGTCTGCCAACTATCTGGCGTTCGTCCGCCAGTTGCCGTGCGTGGTGACCGGCCAGACCGAGGGCATCGAGGCGCACCACGTGGTGGGGCACGGGCTCAGCGTGATGGGCAGCAAGACCCATGACCTGATGACCTTTCCGCTCTGCCACCAAGCACACATGGAATTGCACAACAACGGCTGGCAGCAGTGGGAGCAAACCCACGGCAGCCAGCTGGATCACGTCGTGATGACGTTGAACAAGGCCGCCGGCCTGGGAGTGTTTGGATGACGCCATACAGTGGGAAGCCTACAGGTGGACGGAAAGTAAAGGCTCGAGCCCGTCCGCAGCCGGTACCGGGATCCATGAACAAGACAGAGGAGGCCTATGCCGGCCACCTGCGCACGCTGATGCTGGCGGGCGAAGTGCTGCACTACGAGTTTGAGCCGCTCAAGCTGCGGCTGGCCGACAAGACCTTCTACACCCCGGATTTCATGGTGGTGCGCCGGGATGGGCTGATCGAGCTGCACGAGGTGAAGGGGTTCTGGGAGGATGATGCCCGGGTGAAGATCAAGGTGGCCGCCAAGCAGCACTGGATGTTCACCTTCGTCGGGGTTCAGCGCAAAGGCGCTCACTGGTCACTGGAGGCATTCTGATGCGACTCGAATATGCACTGTCGATTGGGCAACCCCGCTCGGCGATGATCCAGGCCATCCAGTCTCGCTCCACCGGGCCCTCTCACCTGACGCAGGCCGATGTGCTTGGGGCGCTGGGGCTGGTGCAGAAATATGAAGGGGTGGGGTTGGCGCTGATGATGGCTCGCTACACCAAGGACAAAGCCAGCCACCACAAGGCGGTGATCGGGGTGATGGCAGAGTGCAGCAAGCTGGCGCCCAAGTATATGGGGGCCATCAAAGAGCGCAGCCAGGGGATGGCCCTGAAGGCGATCGCTGCGCTGGCGGTGCAGCACTACTGCCGCACTGCAGATACACCGGGGGCCGCCTGCCAGTGCAAAGGCAGGGGGCATGTCCGTGATATGGAAGCATCCCGGTTACATGACAAGGCCGTCGACAAGGTGTGCCCCCGCTGTGGCGGTACCGGGCTGCGCCCCATCCCCGGCACTCAGGTGCGCCGCGCCATCGAGCCGCTGTTAGGCACCCTGACCCGCGGCGAGTGGGAGCGACAGTGGTACCCGCTCTATCAAGCGGTGCTGGCCTGGTGCCATGTGCAGGAGAGCGAGGTGGCTGCGTTCTACAAGCGAGTAACGGCGGCATGAAGGCGGCTAAATGGGCTTCAAAATGCATCGCGCGAGCCCATTTTGAGTAAAATATTTGCCATCCAGGTTGCGCAGAGTTACGTTTACATCGTAAATAGTTTGTCGGATGGGTTCGCTCCAGCCGTTGAAAGCGGTGGCAACCATCAGGTCGCCACCGTGGTCATCACTGACCGAAGATGACACGATAAGTGTCAATGACTTTGAGTATTGCATCGCACCAATTCGTGATGCAGATAGGTAGTGCCATAAACAGGAATCCAACGGCTTGCCAGAGCCAATGCTTCCACGCTTTCCAAAGCCCTTCAGTTTCGAGCTGAGGGGCTTTGTTTTTGCTGCTGTCGCAGCCCTGGGCCGCACGATTGCGGTTCTTCTGTTTTGCCATACGAGTCTCCCTGTAGGCATGGTGTTTTCGTTATGCTGCTGTCCATCTGCTTCTTCCTTCTGTTGGGTGGTAATTACGGGAAGACCACAACATGTAGTGATCCTGCGTTATCGTGAAGAACGGTATGCCCGATTTTTCATAAAGACAAGCCCCCTGTTTTTGGATTGTTCTGTGCGTAATATGTGTATAACTTGCGAATCGCAAGATGTGATAGTGCTCACTATCAAGCTAGGTGTTGCATTTACAATGCCCAGTTATAACTGGCAATGGTGGTTAGTGATCATTAACTTTGACCATGTGGAACTATTTTTTTTCTTAGTCAAATGCTAATTGATCATTTTTTGTTCACCTTGTTCGTTTTGCTAGTTGAGAGAAGGCTATCTCAGTGCTTCCAGGCATTCCTCTTGGGTTTTTTCCAAGGCCCACTTTTTGAGTAATCCATCGTTAGATTCACTTAGCTCAGCTCATCGCAACCAACATATCCTGCCGTTGCGACACTGCCAAATCGACTTATCCCTAGTGTGCGCGACCACTACACAACGACTAGATTGAGAACGGTTGGGTAAAGGAGAGACTCAGTGGATAGCTTACTTAAAGCCCCCGCTTTGAAGATGGCCGGTTGGGGGCTACTGCATGGCGATTTCTTCGACCTGTATGACGTCGTCGAAGTGCTTGAGATACCCAGTGGTCTGGCTGGCGATCTCATGATCTACTTGCGCAACCTGAAATGTGTCGAGCTGGTGGCTGACGTCCGGAAAGGGCTGAAACAGGAGGGGAAGGTCCACAAGCGGATTTTCATCAAGGTGCTCTGTATTCACCCAGAGCCGGCTCCCAAGTTGAAGAAGGCGCCATCAGTTTCAAAATCAGAGCAGGCTTACCATCAGTTGATCAAATTGCATAAGTTCATGCCTGTTCCGCGGTAAAGCAGTAACTCACTATAAGCAGCGTGGGAGATACAAAAACATTTCATTCATGCAACATAGGTAAATTTGTAGCGTGACCTGAGTCTCTGTGCTTTGGTGGTGGTTGTCGTAACATCAGAGATGAAGGTTCTCACATGAGGATCTCTTTCCGTGGCAAGGAGGTTACATGGCAAACAATTTGTTTATTTCTTATGATCTGATCACACCTGGTCAAAACTATGATGCGGTGATAGGTGCCATTAAGTCACTTGGGTCTTGGGCGCATGTCCATAAGTCTCTCTGGTATGTAAACTCAGCTCTAGATCATGAGGCTGTAGCCAAGATGATTCGAGCCAAGATGGACCAAAATGACTCGCTCATGGTTATAAATGCGTCTACCAACAATTTCTATTGTTTCAATGTCAAAGATGAAGTTCTCAAGTACATGCAGCAGCAGTGGTATCTCTGAGCCGCAAGTATAAGTTCATCACTGTGACTTTGAATCTGTAGTCCTTGATCATGTAACTGCAGAAGGTAACTCATTGATGTTGGTAGTATAGCGGGGGCTGAGATGCTCCCGTTTCATCATCCACTCGCTGGTGTCACGCCCCCTGGCGGCAAAGTAGACCTTCCCCAACCTTCCCTGATTGATCTGGTCAATCACCTTCATCAGCGCCTCGCTACGGGGATCCTGCTGCCGGTCAGTGAAAAGGTCTTCCTGGTGCATGCTGGTCGGGGTGAAATCGGCCAGCATGACTCCCCCCTTCATATAGCGGACATCATCCCGCCAGATCCGGCGCAGCAGCGGCTCAACCAGGGCCAGTAGGTCACGGGTATCTGAGGTGGGAGTCTGAAGCTTGGTCGATACCTGGTTGCTGTAGTAGGTCTCTCGCTCCGAGAAGGGGCTGCTCCTTATAAAGAGGGTGACGTGGCGGCACCGTTGCCCCTCGGCACGCAGCTTCTCGGCGGCCCGCTCCATGTAGCCGGCCAGCGCCTGCTGCATGGGGCCCAGTTTGGTGATGCGCTCGCCAAAGCTCCGGCTGCAGATGATCTGCTGCTTGGCCTGGGCCAATTGCTCCAGCTCGGCACAGGGGATTCCCCGCAGCTCCTGCACGGTGCGCTCGACCACCACGCCATACTGTCGACGCAGGCTCTTGGGGTCGGCCACCACTAGGTCAGCTACCGTGTTGATGCCCTGTTTGTTGAGCTTGGCGGTCAGCTTACGCCCGATCCCCCAGACTTCTTCAACCGGGGTGATGGCCATCAGCTTGGCGCGGCGCTCTTCATTACGCAGATCCACCACGCCGCCGGTGGCGGGCCACTTCTTGGCGGCGTAGTTCGCCAGCTTGGCCAGGGTCTTGGTCGGCGCAATGCCGACTCCGACGGTAAGGCCAGTCCACTGCTGCACCCGTTCGCGGATCTGGCGGCCATAGGCCAGCAGGTCGCCAGCCCAAGATTCCCCTAGCTCGATGAACGCTTCATCAATGCTGTAGACCTCGACCGTTGGGGCCATGCTCTCCAGGGTCGTCATCACCCGGTTCGACATGTCGCCGTAGAGGGCGTAGTTGGAGCTGAACCAGATGCCGCCCTGCTCTTCATATACCTCGCGGATCTGGAAGTAGGGCACCCCCATTTTGACCCCCAACCGCTTGGCCTCTGCCGATCGGGCAACCACGCAGCCATCGTTGTTGGAGAGCACGACTATCGGCACCCCTCTGAGGTCGGGGCGAAACAAGCGCTCGCAGGAGGCATAGAAGTTGTTAACGTCGACCAGGGCAATGGCGGTTGGCATGGCCTATCCTCGCCAGGTTTTGTGCAGGACGAAGGTGACGACGCCGAAGATATCCAGCTCTTGCCCTTCTTGCGGGTAGATCGGCGGAAAATCGGGGTTGCCTGGCAGCAGTGCGGGGACGGGCTGCACCTGCAGCTTCTTGACGGTGAACTCGCCATCCAGGCAGGCCAGCACGATGTCGCCGTGGCGTGCCGTGATGGCGCGATCGATGACAAGCATGTCGCCGTCGTTGATACCTTCTTCCACCATGCTATGACCACTGGCTTTCACATAGAAGGTGGCCGCCGGGTGGGAGACGCAGTGCTGGTTGAGGTCGATGGTCTGTTCCACATAGTCCTGAGCCGGGGAGGGGAACCCGCAGGCGGCAGGGGTGAGGAACAGGGGGATCTCGATGAGAGGTGCATCGATAGCATGGGGAATCATGGTGATTTTCACTGTATGAACGTACAGTTATTCTATCTTAGGGATCCGGAAAGATCACTGGTCGGCGATCGGGTCTTGGAAAGGCAAGGGGGTTCGTGGCCAATTATGCTTGGCAGAGGCCGACCTGGTGAGTTTGGGCTCTCATACGATGGAGGGGCGGCGCATGTGTATCAACTACATCCCGACCACCAAGGCGGTGCTGGTGGAATACTTCGGGGTTGATGACCCTGGGTTCGACTGGAAGGAGGAGGTGTGGCAGGACTATCAGGCTCCGATCCTGATCCAGCGTGATGGCCGGCGACAGGCGCTGATCGCCAGCTATGGGCTGGTGCCGAAGAGGAAGGTGCCGCCAGGCAACAAGCACTACACCACGATGAACGCCAGGGCCGAGACGGTAGGGGAAAAGCCGACCTACCGCCATGCCTGGCTGCAGGGGCATCTCTGCCTGGTGCCCATGACCTGCTTCTTCGAGCCCTGCTACGAGAGCGGCAAGGCCGAGCGCTGGCGGATCAGCATGGCCGACGGCACGCCCTTCGCGGTGGCTGGCATCTGGCGGGCATGGCAGGAGGAACAGGGCTACACCTTCAGCTTCTCCCAGCTCACCATCAATGCCGACACGCACCCACTGCTGCGGCGAATGCACAAGCCAGGGGACGAGAAGCGTAGCCTAGTCATTGTGTCGCCGGATGACTACGACACCTGGCTGGGGTGCAAGGACCCTGAACTGGCGCGAACCTACCTGGTGGGAAACTATGCGAGGCTGTTGAAAGGGGAGGTGGCAGTGATTTAAGCTCAGGGAAAATTGCACAGAGTGGCTACGGGTGAATATAGGTAGAAATTCACCCGATCTTGATGGCTACAAGCTCTATAATTTGTGCGTTACGTTGGGGCTGGACGGCACTTGGAAAGGCATCGATAAACTGCTTGGTCTCATGACAAAGGATTGTTAGAGAAAGGAAGGTCAATGCTTAATGTTCATAGGAACACAAGGACAGCATACGGATTTGCATCAAAAGTAGGGGGGAGTTCCAAAGCCTACAAATGTTCCGTGGCTGAAAGTGGGTTTACGTTGATTGAAGTGATGGTCGTGATGGTCGTCGTCGCGATTCTGGCTGCGATTGCGGTTCCCTCATATCATTCTTTCATCCTCAAGAGTCATCGCGATGATGCCAAGGTTGCGCTTGCAGCACTTCAAATGGCACAAGAAAAATACCGAGGAAACAATCTCGCTTATGCGACGACCCTGTCTGATCTAGGTATGACGGCAACATCACCGGAGGGCTATTACGACATAGCGATCCAGAGTGCGGCCACGTCAGTGTATGAAGCGAATGCTACGGCGACCGGCCAGCAGGCCGCTGATACGGATTGCCAGACACTAACTGTCACACAGGCGGGTTTTTCGACAGATAGTACTAAGACCTCTAATCCAACTGCGTGTTGGGGGTTGTAATGAGTAATAGGGGATTTACTCTCATAGAGCTGATCGTAGTCATACTAATTCTAGTAGTTCTAGTTACTGTTGGTGTACCCAGCTTTATTTCCACCTTTAACAATATACGTGTCCAGAAAGCTGCAGAATTTCTGGAGCAACTGATGAACACGGCTCGCTCAGAAGCCTTACGACGCAATACAAATGTTTATCTTGATGTGTCTGGGAGCTCAATTTGCCTTGGTACCACGACCCCCTGTAATGGGGATATTCGTACTGACAATGTAGCTAGCAGTGTCACCATCACGCCTTCAGTGGCATCGTTACGTTTTGACAATATCAGAGGGCTCCCTCCTTCAACCGGGGCTGACTACACCATTGTTGGTGGTGGCACAACAAGCACGGTGTCGATCAACATGCTCGGCCTAGTCAGAATATCAGGGGGGTGATCTTGAATAAGCAAAGAGGTTTCACTCTGATTGAACTTATGGTGGGTCTCACGATCGGACTCATCGTCATGGCTGGTGTACTGAAATTTTTATCGTCCATCCTTCAGGCAAATACAGAGTCAGTAAAACAGCAGAAGTTTGAGCAAACGGTTCATGCTCTCGTCGGCACTATTGCAGCAGATATCCGTCGGGCAGGTTACACCCCACTGGGACAGGCTGTTCCTACGCTGACAGTTGGCGGTGTGAATGTGGGGTCATTTTATGCGAACAGGGCCGACGCATGATCA
>NZ_CDBZ01000048.1:0-221 GCF_000819985.1 Aeromonas media
GGAGCGCCGCGAGCCGATGCGGGCGCTGCTCATCAAGGAGCTCAAGAAGATGGGGTTCGACGATGCTTTCGCCGATCAGCTTGCCGGGCTTATCCCGGAAGACATGCCCATCCATCAGGCCATGGCCCAGCTGGCCGAGGTACTGACGGCCCAGCTCAAGATCAGCGAAGACGACATCTTGCGCCAGGGCGGTGCCGTGGCCCTGCTCGGGCCGACCGGGG
>NZ_CDBZ01000048.1:334-4649 GCF_000819985.1 Aeromonas media
CCGACCGGGGTGGGCAAGACCACCACCATCGCCAAGCTGGCGGCCCGCTTTGCCATGAAGTATGGCGCCGAGCAGGTGGCTCTCATCACCACGGACAACTACCGGATCGGGGCCCACGAACAACTGCAGACCTATGGTCGCATCATGGGTTGCCCGGTGCGTCAGGTGCGCGATGCCGAGGAGCTCGCCAATGCGCTCTATCAGTTCCGCAACCGCCGGCTGGTGCTCATCGATACCGCCGGGGTAGGGCAGCGGGATATCCGTCTGACCGAGCAGCTCGACACCCTGGTCAAGAATGCCAAGGTGCGCATTCGCAGCTACCTGGTCATGTCGGCCACCTCCCAGCGCCGGGTGATGCAGGAGGCGGTGGATCACTTCAGGCGCATTCCGCTCTCCGGGTGCATCCTGACCAAGCTCGACGAGAGCCTGAATCTGGGTGAAGTGATTAACGTATGCATTCAGAACGCCCTGCCCATCAGCTACATCACAGATGGACAGCGGGTGCCGGAAGATATTCAAGTTGCCAATGCGGCGCTGCTGGTTGGCGCGGCCATGGGCTCGCTGGAGCGGGAAACAGAAGACCCTTACTTCTGGGGTTCAGGCTTTGGCGAGGCCGAAGATTCGGAGTTTTATGAGTAACATGTATATGGATCAGGCGAGTGGTCTGCGCAAAATGCGTCAAAACAATCGAGTGAAAGTGATCGCCGTGTCTGGAGGCAAGGGGGGCGTTGGCAAGACCAACGTGACCCTGAACGTGGCGGGAGCCATGGCCGCCCAGGGCAAGCGGGTGTTGGTGCTGGATGCCGACCTTGGTCTGGCCAACGTCGACGTCATGCTGGGGCTGCGGGTGCACCGCAACCTCTCCCATGTGCTGGCGGGGGAGTGCACCATAGACGACATCATCGTCGAGGGGCCCTACGGCATGATGATAGTGCCGGCCACCTCGGGCACCCAGTCCATGGTCGAGCTGTCGCCGGTGCAACATGCCGAGCTCATCCGCGCCTTCAGCGAGATGAAGACCCAGGTGGACGTGCTGCTGGTGGACACGGCGGCGGGGATCTCCGACATGGTGTTGAGCTTCACCCGTGCGGCCCAGGACATCATGGTGGTGGTGTGCGACGAGCCCACCTCCATCACGGATGCCTATGCCCTCATCAAGATCCTCTCCAAGGATCACGGGGTGTTCCGCTTCAAGGTGGTGGCCAACATGGTGCGTTCCCTGCGCGAGGGACAGGAGCTCTTCGCTAAGTTGACCCGGGTCACCGACCGCTTCCTGGACACCTCCCTCGAGCTGGTGGCATGTGTGCCTTACGACACCAACCTGCGGGCCGCGGTGCGCAAGCAGAAGTTGATCGTCGAGGCGTTCCCCAAGTCGCCCGCCTCCCTGGCATTCCGTGCCCTGGCGAACAAGGCGGCGAGCTGGCCCATCCCGAACCAACCGGGGGGACACCTCGAATTTTTCCTGGAAAATTTATTGCAAAAGCCGGTCATAGCACAGGAAGACTCCCGTGAATAAAGCCCAAGCATACTTGCGTCATCAGGATTCCTACGTGCTGGTGGAGCGTCACGCTCCCCTGGTCAAGCGGATTGCCCAGCATTTATTGGCTCGCCTGCCAAGCAGTGTCTTGCTGGATGACCTGATCCAGGCAGGTATGATTGGGCTGCTCGAAGCCTCCCGCAACTTTGACGGCAGCAAGGGCGCCAGCTTTGAAACCTATGCCGGCATCCGCATCCGCGGCGCCATGCTCGACGAGATCCGCCGCGGGGACTGGGTGCCCCGCTCGGTGCACCGCAACAGCCGTGCCATCGCCGAGGCGATCGAGAACGTGGAGCAGGCCCATGGCCGGGATGCCAGAGACACCGAGGTGGCCGCCAACATGGGGGTCTCCCTTGGCGAATACCATGCCATGCTGCAGGATGTCTCCTGCGGCAAGATCATCGGCATCGAGGATCTCGGGGTCAGTGAGGATGTGATAGGGCATCCCGATGACGCCAGCGGTCACGGCGGCTTCGACGATCTGGCGGCCGAGCGCTTCCAGGGCGCCCTGGCCGAGCACATCGCCCGCCTGCCCGAACGGGAAGCCCTGGTGCTGTCACTGTATTACGACGAAGAGCTGAACTTGCGTGAAATCGGGGAAGTCCTGAGCGTCAGCGAGTCTCGGGTGAGCCAGATCCACAGCCAGGCCATGCACAGGCTGCGGGCCCGTCTGAGAGATTGGAATTTATAAGTGGTTGTACTGGCTACACTGGAACGCAACTCTAAGGCATAATCCGCACCATAAAACCTGCGATCTGCATCATGTAAGTGAGCCGTTTTGGCGGCTATTTAGGAGGGAATTTTGGACAAGAACATGAAAATCCTCATCGTCGACGATTTTTCAACGATGCGCCGGATTATCAAGAACTTGCTGCGTGACCTGGGATATAACAATACCCATGAAGCAGACGATGGCAACACGGCCCTGCCAATGTTGAAAAACGGCGATTATCAATTCGTGGTCACCGACTGGAACATGCCCGGCATGCAGGGTATCGACCTGCTCAAGGCGATCCGTCTCGATGACAAACTCAAGCACCTGCCGGTACTGATGGTGACTGCGGAAGCCAAGCGCGAGCAGATCATCGAAGCCGCCCAGGCCGGGGTCAATGGTTATATCGTCAAGCCGTTCACTGCCGCCACCCTCAAAGAGAAGCTCGACAAGATCTTTGAACGAATCGGCTAAGGAGCGGCAGGGATGAAGGCCAAAACGAGTGCCATGATCTCGCTTGAACAGGCAAGGATGCTGGTTGCCCACCTGGAGCGAGAAGAGTTTGAACAGGCCGATACCATCCTCGCCGATGTGTGCGCCCCCAATGCGGCGGCCCTGTTTGACAAGGTGGGGCAGCTGACCCGTCAGTTACACAACTCACTGCAAGATTTTCGCCTGGATCCCAGGATCCCCGACCTGGCCACCCACGAGATCCCGGATGCCCGGGAGCGTCTCAGCTATGTCATCGACATGACGGACAAGGCGGCCAATCGCACAATGGATGCGGTAGAGGCCAGCCTTCCCATCGCCGATCGGCTCAATGACAACATTCAGCTGGTGATGCCCAATTGGAATGCCTTGATGAGCCGGGATCTTGAACTGGGCCAGTTCAAGGCACTCTGCCATCAACTGAATGATTTTATTAAGGCTTCGGAGACGGATGCCGATAAGTTACGACAACTGCTGACTGAAATCCTGATGGCTCAGGATTTCCAGGACTTGACCGGTCAGATGATCCGCAAGGTGATCAAGCTGGTGCAGGAAGTTGAAACAAAGTTGATAGAGATGCTGACCATGTTTGGTGAGGCCGTCATCGAGAATTCGGCGCGCAGCCTGCCAGCGAGCGGCATCGAGGCAGAAGGCCCCATCATGAACCCGCAGACAAGGTCCGATGTGGTCAATGGTCAAGATGATGTGGACGATCTGCTGTCTAGCCTGGGATTCTAATGGAGTGACGCATGGCCTTCGAAGTTGATGAAGACATACTGCAAGACTTTTTGGTCGAAGCATCAGAAATATTGGAACAGTTGTCTGAACAACTGGTCGACTTGGAAAAGCGGCCCGATGACAAGAATCTGTTGAATGCCATCTTTCGCGGCTTCCACACCGTCAAGGGGGGAGCGGGTTTCCTCTCCCTGACCGAGCTGGTGGACGTCTGCCACGGTGCCGAGAACCTGTTCGACATGCTGCGCAACGGCAAGCGAACCCTCAGTGCCGAGCTGATGGATGTCATTTTGCAGGCCCTTGATGCCATCAACGTCATGTTTGCCCAGGTGCAGAACCGGGAGCCGACCAGCCCGGCCTCTGCCGATCTGCTGCACGATCTGCACGAGTTGTGCAAACCCGAAGGGCAGGAGCAACTGCGTACCGCCAGCGTTGCCGCCCCGCAGCAGCCAGAACCCGAGCCCGAACCCGTCATCGTCGCCGAGAGTGCGCCTGTTGCCGTCAACGGTGGCGGCTCCATCGACGAGATCTCCGCCGACGAATTCGAGCGCCTGCTGGATGAACTGCACGGTGCCGGCAAGGCGCCGACGGTGTCTGCCGCCCCCGTGTTGAGCGGCTCGGGCGACATCACGGACGATGAGTTCGAGGCCTTGCTCGATCAGCTGCACGGCCAGGGCCAACACGGCGGTGCCCCGGATCTTTCCCCGCTGCAATCGGTACAAAAAGAGGTAGACGAGCTCATCGACGACGACGAGTTCGAACGCCTGCTGGATGAATTACATGGCCGTGGCCAGGCGCCGCAGCACAGCATGGTGGCTGCACCGGCTCCCGAGCCCAAGGCT
>NZ_CDBZ01000049.1 GCF_000819985.1 Aeromonas media
CCGATTCAAGGGCGCTTACTTTGGCTCAATAGTTATCAAGAAATAGATGGATGTACACAACAGCTTCTAACAATCATAAAATCAACTCAAAATACTAAAAAACCATTTAAATACAGCAACTTGAAATATAAACACACCATAAGAACAGCCTTAAAATATCAAATAAATACACCTTAATCGCGCTCACATTGCCTTTTAACTGTTGTTTAATTATGCCGGTCAGCGTATTTTATTAAAGCAATGTAGCCATGCTGTAATTTAATCTTTATGAAACCACAAACACGCAAAGACAAAATCATCGGCATCCTGGCAGCCATCTGGGGCATCGGTTCCTTCCTGTTTATCCTGCTCGGCTTTCTGTTTGCCCTCGCCTTCCTGATGCTGGCTCACTGACACTCCGCCGTCACCGCTCATACTCCCGGTGACTGTCCTGCCGTGCCCAATCTAATGCCACATTCAGCCACTCCCAGGCTCAGTGTCTGCGCCCGTCGCTGACGCCGGCCCGAGGAAAGATCCCTCGCGTCCCTCTCGATCGCCCACAAAAAAGGGGCCAAGGCCCCTTGTCTGTCTGATGTGCCCTTACTTGTTCAGCAAGGGGGCCAGGAAGCGCGCGGTGTGCGACTCCTTGCAACGGCTCATCTCCTCCGGCGTGCCGGTCACCAGGATGCGGCCACCACCGGCGCCCCCTTCCGGCCCCAGATCGACGATCCAGTCGGCGGTTTTGATGACGTCTAGATTGTGCTCGATGATGACGATCGTGTTGCCCCGATCCCGCAGCTGGTGCAGCACTTTGAGCAGTTGCTGGATGTCGTGGAAGTGCAGCCCCGTGGTCGGCTCGTCCAGGATGTAGAGGGTCTGGCCGGTGTCGCGCTTGGAGAGCTCCCGCGCCAGCTTGACCCGCTGCGCCTCGCCACCCGACAGGGTGGTGGCGGACTGGCCGAGGCGGATGTAGGAGAGGCCCACGTCCATCAGGGTTTGCAGCTTGCGCGCCACCGCAGGGACGGGATCGAAGAATGCGCGGGCATCTTCCACCGTCATCTCGAGGATCTCGTGGATGTTCTTGCCTTTGTACTTCACCTCCAGGGTCTCGCGGTTGTAGCGCTTGCCCTTGCAGACGTCGCACGGCACATAGACATCCGGCAGGAAGTGCATCTCCACCTTGATGACGCCATCCCCCTGACAGGCCTCGCAGCGGCCCCCCTTGACGTTGAAGGAGAAGCGACCCGGCAGGTAGCCGCGGGAGCGCGCCTCCTGAGTACCGGAGAGCAGCTCGCGGATCGGAGTGAACAGGCCGGTATAGGTGGCCGGATTGGAGCGCGGGGTGCGGCCGATCGGGCTCTGATCGATGTCCACCACCTTGTCAAGGTGCTCCAGCCCTTCCACTTCGCGATAGGGGGCCGGCGTGGACTCGGTGGCCTTGTTGAGCTCCCGGTGGGCGATGCGGAACAAGGTGTCGTTGATCAGGGTCGACTTGCCGGAGCCGGAGACCCCGGTGACGCAGGTCATCACCCCGATGGGCAGATCCAGGTTGACGTTGCGCAGGTTGTTGCCGCTCGCCCCCTTGAGCTTCAACCACTTGCCGGTGAGCGGGGTGCGCTCATCCGGAATGGCGATCTGCTTGCGACCGGAGAGGTAGTCACCGGTCAGCGATTCGGGGTTGGCGATGATCTCTTCCGGTGTCCCCTGGGCGACGATGGCACCACCGTGCACGCCGGCCCCGGGGCCGATATCGAGCACATGATCGGCGAGGCGGATGGCATCCTCGTCGTGCTCCACCACGATGACGGTGTTGCCCAGATCGCGCAGATGAGTGAGGGTCTTGAGCAGCCGCTCGTTGTCCCGCTGGTGCAGGCCGATGGAGGGCTCATCCAGTACGTACATCACCCCCACCAGACCGGCGCCGATCTGGCTCGCCAGCCGGATCCGCTGCGCCTCGCCGCCGGAGAGGGTCTCGGCGCTGCGAGACAGGCTCAGGTAGTTGAGGCCGACGTTCACCAGGAAGCCGAGCCGCTCGACTATCTCCTTGAGGATCTTCTCGGCGATCTGGGCGCGCTGGCCGCTCAGGTTCAACCCCTCGAAGAAGGCGAGCGCATCGCCGATGGACTGTTCGGCGATGGCCGGCAGATTACGGTTGTCCACGAAGACATGGCGCGCCTCTTCCCGCAACCGGCTGCCACCGCAGCTGGTGCAGGACTTGTTGGCGATGTACTTGGCCAGCTCTTCCCGCACCGAGTTGGATTCAGTCTCCCGGTAGCGGCGCTCCATGTTGTGCAATATCCCCTCGAACGGGTGCTTGCGTACCACCACATCGCCGCGATCGTTCATGTAGCGGAATTCGATCTCGGTGCGGCCGGAGCCGCGCAGGATCACCTCCTGGGTCTTGGCTGGCAGATCCTCCCAGGGTGCCTCCAGATCGAACTTGTAGTGCTCGGCGAGGGATTTCAGCATCTGGAAGTAATAGAAGCTGCGTTTGTCCCAACCGCGGATGGCGCCACCGGCCAGGCTCTGACCCGGATCATGGATCAGCTTGGCGGGATCGAAGTACTGCTGCACCCCGAGACCGTCGCAGGTGGGGCAGGCGCCGGCCGGGTTGTTGAAGGAGAAGATGCGTGGCTCCAGCTCCGACATGGAGTAACCGCACTCGGGGCAGGCGAAGTTGGCGGAGAAGATCAGCGGGGCAATCCCCTCCTCCCCGTCCATGGGCGCCACCAGCACGATGCCGCCGGAGAGGGTCAGTGCCGTCTCGAAGGACTCCGCGAGACGCAGCGCCAGGTCATCACGCACCTTGAAGCGATCAACCACCACTTCGATGGTGTGCTTCTTGTGCAGCTCCAGCGGGGGAGGATCGGAGAGATCGCACACCTCCCCATCGATGCGAGCACGAATGTAGCCCTGAGCCGCCAGGTTCTCCAGCAGCTTGGTGTGCTCCCCCTTGCGATTGCGCACCACGGGCGCCAGCAACATCAGCTTGGTGCCTTCGGGCTGGGCCAGCACCTGATCCACCATCTGGCTGATGGTCTGGGCGGCGAGCGGGATGGCGTGGGTCGGACAGCGCGGCTCGCCGACTCGGGCAAACAGCAGACGCAGGTAGTCGTAGATCTCGGTGATGGTGCCGACGGTCGAGCGCGGGTTGTGGGAGGTGGACTTCTGCTCGATGGAGATGGCCGGCGAGAGCCCCTCGATATGGTCCACGTCCGGTTTCTCCATCAGGGAGAGGAACTGGCGGGCATAGGCGGAGAGCGACTCCACATAGCGGCGCTGGCCTTCGGCATAGAGGGTATCGAACGCCAGGGAAGACTTGCCGGAACCGGACAGGCCGGTGACCACGATCAACTTGTCGCGGGGCAGAATCAGATTGATGTTTTTGAGGTTGTGGGTGCGGGCACCCCGGATCACGATTTTTTCCATCTTGTTGCGCGCTCGATACGGGAACCAGAGCGGGCCAGTATGGCATAGAGACTACTGGATGAATAGACAGCCTTTTATCATCCCATCCCGGCGCTCAGAGATACTCCTTGGCCCAGCTCACCGCCTGCAGGCGGTTCTTGACGTTCAACTTCTTGAACACGTTATAGAGGTGGGATTTGATGGTGTGTTCGCTCACGAACAGGCTGTCGGCAATCTCGGTGTTGGAGGCCCCCGTCATCAGATGGCGGACTATCTCCTGCTCACGGGCCGTTAGCAGCGTCTGGTTGCGCAGGGGCTGGCCGCTTCCCTTGCGGTAGTAATCCACCAGATCGCACAGCAGATGGCGCGGGATCCAGTACTCCCCCTGCAACACCTTGCGGATCCCGATCACCAGCCTGTCCAGGTTGTCCTGGCGGAAGAAGAGCCCGCTGGTATGAGGCCACATCAGCAACAGCTCCCGATCCGTGCTGGTCGGGGCATTGAGCAGCACGGCACTGGCCTCGCCGAAACGGCTGCAGATGGCCTTGCTCCAGTCTGCCTGCTGAGCCGACTTGAGATAGTCCAGATCGATCAGCAGCAGCGTCTGAGCTCCGGTTTCGGAGGGCTCAGGCAAGGCATCCAGCTCCCCGACCAGCAAGATGGACAAGCCAAGCTGTTCGCTGAGGTGACGCTGGAAACTGGTGGCTTGTGCATTATTTTCGGTGATCAGCACTAGGGGATATTCGGGCGTCATCAAGAGAACTTCCTTGCACATTCGAGTCGGGGTTTTCGGCAAGGAAGAGTACCAATCCCCCTCCTGGCTGCAGCATTAAAAAAGTATTAGACGCCGTTGTGATTCCTTTGAAGCTCAGCAATTTTCCAGCCAATACAAATGACTAGCACGCCCCCCCCATTTGGGGGTCAGGTAGTGCCGACCACCACCATAACAGGCCTTGGCCGTCGTTGCAGCACTCTGCTCCGCCGTCCCCTTGCTGGTGGGCCCCTACCTCGGGTAAGTTACTCGGACGCCAGCGGCGGGGTTTGGTGCTCGCCGGGACAGGAAGGTGTGCGCTCATCTTCGCCAACTGGTATTATTGCGGGTAAACGCTGCGGCGGTGGCCGATAAACGCGTCGGTTGAATCTGGCACAGCCGTGACATGCGTGAAGATGAGGCCCATCCGTGGCGCACATCTCATTGCAAACAAACGACATATTGAATGGGCCCAGGCATTTGGCCTGGCCGGTATACATAAGGGTGGAAGAGAGATTATGGCCAGTCGAGGCATCAACAAAGTCATTCTGATCGGTAACCTGGGGCAAGACCCGGAAGTGCGCTACATGCCGAGCGGCGGTGCCGTGACTAACATCACCCTGGCCACCTCCGACACCTGGCGCGACAAGCAGACCGGTGAGCAGAAAGAGCGAACCGAGTGGCACCGCGTGGTGTTCATGGGCAAGCTGGCCGAAGTGGCCGGCGAGTACCTGAAGAAGGGTTCCCAGGTCTATGTCGAAGGCAAGCTGCAGACCCGCAAGTGGCAGGATCAGAGTGGCCAGGAGCGTTACACCACAGAGGTGCTGGTCGACAGCTTCACCGGCGTAATGCAGATGCTGGGCGGCCGTCCGCAAGGCGGCGCAGGCCAGGGCATGGGTGGTCAACAGTCCCAGGGCAACTGGGGTCAGCCACAACAGGCCGCCCCCCAGCAAGCGATGCAACGCCCGGCCGCCGCCCCGCAGCAGAATATGCAGCCGCAGGGTGGTTACGGTCGTCCTGCCCAGCAGCCTCAGTCTGCACCGCCGGTCTACAACGAGCCGCCGATGGATTTCGACGACGATATCCCGTTCTGATCTACAAAAAGGCCCTGATCACTCAGGGCCTTTTTGTCTGTTTCTGACGCATTCACCCCCACCCTCATCATGTTGTTGCGACGATCCGGCCCCTCCTCTCTTCCTCGCCCCGACTTGTCGCTATCATCTGGACGTAACACTCCTCCGAGAATAAGCATGAGTTATCCTGGTCGCCTGCTGCGCCTCATCTTGCTGGTGTTTGCTGCCCCTCTGGTCGCCGAGCCGCTACGAGTGGGAGTGAGCTTCGCCATCCCTCCCTACGTGATCACCCACGAAGATCGCGGCATCGAGCTCGATCTCCTGCGCGAGGCATTCGCCGGCAGCGATCATGTGCCCGAGTTCACCTATCTGCCTCTCGAGCGGACCTTCCGGATGCTGGAGGAAGGCAAGCTGGATGCCATCATCAACGTCAAGCCAGGCATGCTTAACAATGCCCACCTGTCACAGGCGGTGATCACCTTTCACAATCGGGTCTTTACCCTCGACAAGACGGCATTTCACACCATGAGGGATCTGCAGACGCTGCGCGTCAGCGCCTTCCAGCGGGCACGGCAGATCCTGGGAAAAGAGTTTGCCGAGCTGGTCGATCAGAACCCCCACTACGAGGAAGTGGCACGGCAGGAGGGGCAGGTACAGAAGCTGCTGCTGGGACGTACGGATGCCGTGATCCTGGAGCAGCGGGTATTCTACTACTACATGACGCAACTGCTCGGGCAGACAGAGGGCAGCGTACGCTACTCCTCCGATCGGGTCAGACAACATGATCTCTTTCCCCCTACCCAGTACCACTTCGCCTTTCGCCAGGCGACGGCGCAGCGGTGGTTCGATCGCCAGTTGAGCAGGATGAAGGAAGATGGGCGCTATGAACGGATCTTTGCCGCCTATGGCGCGTCGTCATCGTATAGAAACATAAAAGCCAGCCCATGACGGACTGGCTTGATACTGGCCCCAGAGGAACAACAGTGTAGTGGAGCGTTACTTCATCGCGCCGCCATTTTTCAGGTCGGCTTTCTGCCGTTTGGCCTCGCGCTTCTCTTTCAGTGACATCTGCGGTTTTTTCTTGGCATCTTTGCCGTGATGCTGTTCTTTGTTGCTCATCATCAGACTCCAAAAATGTTACCAGGACAGTTGGAATGAAATTCCAGCATGTCATCCGAATCATAGATCACAGTACGCTAGCAGTGACAATCGAGGATCGCACTGGCACCAGCATACCCCTACCCTCCATCGGGATCCAGCCTCACTGGACGGCAGTGTCACGCAGGGCGCGGGCCTCGTCATCCACGTCCCGACAAACCGCAATAACCGGCTCGTATCTGAGCGACAACCGGCAAGAAAACGCACTCAAGTTACCCTTTTGGGGTCAAGAGGACGATTACATAAGAGTCGGCTTCCGGAGTGTGTTAGGGTGAACCATCACCTGCCGCAGGAGTGCGCCATGAAAAAGCTGGAAATGAAAGATCTTACCGAGGCCGAAAAAGCCGAGATCACCCTGTTGCTGCAGAAGGCCCAGGCCAATGCCGATCACACCCTGACCAACGGGGAACGCAACAAGATCCGTGAAGAGGGACGCCTGAAAATCGCAGAGGATCGCGCCAAGGCAGCCAAGGCGGCCTCCGCACTGGCACGGGAGAAGGCCAAGGAACGAGCCAAGAATCAGGTGCTGCCTGAAACCTTCAACTGGGCGGATTCCGTCAGCAACAAGTACCGCAGCAAGCGATAATTTCCGCCTCCCATGTCCGGATGCTTGTGCTGTCACCCGGACATGAGCCTGCATACTGCCCTTTCCCATACCGGAAATTTATAGATAACCTTCTGGTATAAAACGATTTTATCAAGATAAAACGCTAACCCCTCCTCGTCGGGCCGGAATTAATACCAAGATAAAGATTGCCATGACGGAGTGAGAGTGTTCTAATCGATTTCGATGGTTCGGTAGTTCAGACCTGATTATGTTAGGCAGTCATTTTAAAGCAGTGATTTGTGCATAGAGTTGTCCCAGATGATTCTCGCCAAATAATTCTCCTTCTTTAGTGCTCCCCATACGTATTGCTGACGAAAAATCATGGATTGCTACAAACGTAGCGTTTCAACATCACTATTCAAGGAAATTATTATGTCTAACAAAATGACTGGTACCGTAAAGTTCTTCAACGCTGAGAAAGGTTTTGGCTTCATCTCCCCGGCTGACGGTGGCAAAGACGTGTTCGTACACTTCTCCGCTATCCAGTCCACCAGCTTCAAAACCCTGGACGAAGGTCAGCGCGTTGAGTTCACCATCGAGCAAGGCCAGAAAGGCCCGGCTGCTGCCAACGTAGTTGGTCTGTAATTCAAGCCAGGAAGCCTTTTCGTCAACCGGAAAGTCCTTCTGCAAGAATTGAAAAAACCCGCCTAGGCGGGTTTTTTGTTGCCTGCTTTTTACCTCTCTACCTTTCGCCTCTCTCAATCCACTCCCAGATCCCACCTCACCGTCGTCCCACAGTCGCGAGCACCCTGTAAACACCACCGGATACAACGAGGGCGCCAACATGGCGCCCTCGTTACTGATGGATGAATGCGAGCGTCCTCACAACGGCAGGCTGATCCTCGCCTCCAGGCCACCCTCGGGGCGATTGTGGAGGCTGAGCTCCCCGCCGTGCTGGTGCACCAGGGTGCGGGCGATGGCGAGCCCCAGCCCCACACTGCCCGATTCGGTGTTGCGGGCCTCATCGAGGCGCACGAAGGGTTTGAATACCTCCTCCAGCTGGCCCTCGGCGATGCCGGGCCCCCGATCGCAGACCAGGATCAGCAGCTCGGATTCGGTGCGCACCAGTGACACCTCGGCGCCCCCAGCGTATTTGATGGCGTTGCCGATAAGGTTTTGCAGCACCCGGCGCAAAGTATTGGCACGACAGGCATAGACCTGCTTGCCCTCGGCCAGGCAGGTGACGGGTTGCCCCATGTCGGCATAGTCGTCGCACAGGCTCTCCAGCAGGCTGACCAGGTCCAGCTCCCGGGTCGCCTCCTGCTGCCCTTCCTCCCGGGCGAAGCTCAGGGTCGCCGCCAGCATCTGCTCCATCTGTTGCAGGGTCTGCTGGAAGCGATCCTTGTCCTCGCCGTCCGCCAGAAACTCGCTGCGCAGCCGCAGGCTGGTGATGGGAGTGCGCAGGTCGTGGGAGATGGCGGCCAGCATACGGGTCCTGTCCTGCACGAAGCGATCGAGTCGGGTGTGCATGCGGTTGAAGGCCTGGATCGACTCTCGGATCTCGGTGGGCCCCTCTTCGCGCAGGGGTTCTATGTTCTCGCCGCGCCCCAGCCTGTCCGCGTTGGCAGCCAGCTGTTTGAGGGGCAAGGTCGCACGGCGGAACAGCCAGATCATCAGGCCGATCACCAGGCTTGCCACCAGCAGCAGGTTGAGGGTGGTCTGCCAGGACCAGCTCGCCGACTCCTTGTCCACCAGGGAGCTGAACTGCAGCCAGCCACCGTTGGGCAACTGGATGGAGCCATAGAGCCGCATGTCCTGGGGGGGCGGCATGCCATTGCGATCCTTCATCATGCGGTTGTGGTGCTGCCAGGCCCGGCTGCGCTGGATGTCCTGCTTCAGCTCGGCGCTGATCTCCACCGACAGGGACGACGGATACCCGAGCTTGGCGCGCACCAGCTTCTCGAAACGGGGGCTGCGGTTGTCCGGTTGCAGCGGCTCGTCGGCGAGGCGCAGCAGCAGGGTCTCGCTACGGCTCGCCTTGAGGATCTCGTGATAGAGGGAGGGGGGCGAGAGGGAGAGCAACCGCACCACGGAGATGATCCGCTGCATGGCGTTGCGGCTGTTGACGTAGCCGAGGGCCTCCTCCCGGTCCGAGCGGTAGATCTGGATGCTGAGCAACTGGATCAACACCAGTCCCGCCAGTGCCACCAGCACTATCTGGCCGGTCAGCCCCTTGGGCAGCAGCCTGGCGAAGAAGCCCTTGATCATGCTGGCCTCACTCCTGAGTCACGTCTGCGGCGAACAGATAACCGCCGCCCCAGATGGTCTTGATGAGCTCGGGGTTCTTGGGATCCCGCTCCAGCTTGCGCCGCAGCCGGCTCACCAGGGTATCGATGGCACGATCGAAGGCCACGGCCTCCCGGCCGCGGGCCAGATCCAGCAACTGATCCCGGCTCAGTACTCGCTGGGGGCGCTCCAGAAACACCTTGAGCAGATCGAATTCGGCGGTGGAGAGGCTCATCCCCACCCCCTCCTCGTCCACCAGTTCGCGGCGATTGATGTCGAGCAACCAGCGATCGAAGCGCAGATCCCGGGTCAGAGTCTCGGGCACGGGCTGGATCTCGGCCTGGGTTCGACGCATCACCGCCTTGATCCTGGCCAGCAGCTCCCTGGGATTGAACGGCTTGGCGAGGTAGTCATCGGCCCCCATCTCCAGCCCTATGATGCGATCCGTCTCCTCCCCCATGGCGGTGAGCATGATGATGGGCAGGCGGGACTTCACTCTGAGCTCGCGGCACAGGGTGAGGCCATCCTCCCCCGGCATCATCAGATCCAGCACCAGCAGATCGAACTCCCGCTCGTCCAGCAGCCGCTTCATCTCCTTGCCATCACGGGCACAGCTGACGCGCATGCCGTGTTGCTCCAGAAATCGCTTGAGCAGATCGCGGATCTCACTGTGGTCGTCGACCACCAGAATATGAGGGCTGCCTTGGTTCATCATCGTCTCTCCCGTTATCGAGCTGGAGCGATTATACGAAAATCAACCGGGCGGGTTGTGTCAAAGTGTGCCAGAGCGCCAAGATGCCACACTCTGCTACAAAATAGTCCGGTACTGGCAAAGTTCAGACACTTCCACGGTGTTTACTGGGTACCAAGGCGAAACAGCCTGTACCCGTACCAATTAGACAGGAGTGACTCATGAAAAACCTGACCAAGACCCTGCTGACCGCCACCCTGATCCTCGGCCTGCCGCTCGGCGCCTATGCCGCCAGCGAAGCCGTCTCCACCGCCCAGCCGACCCAGGCCATGGCGGCCGGTTGCCCCATGGACGGCTCCGGCATGATGGGCGGCAAGCACCACGGCGGCCGCCACGACAAGATGGCCCGCATGCAGAACATGACCCCGGAGCAGATCCAGGCCCACCTGCAACAGCGCTATGACAAGATTGAAGACCCGGCCAAGAAGGCCGAATTCGTGAAGAACCTTGGCTTGCGTGCCGACGGCATGACCAAGCATGCCGAAGCGATGAAACAGTTCGCCGAGGCGCACCAGTAAACGCTTCTAGACCCGCAACAGGGTGGCCTCGGCCACCCTTTTTTGTGTCTCCCGCTCGGCCTGCCACCCTCTGCGATTCGCCCCTGGCATCCGTCATTTCCCTTATCATCTGCTCCGGGTTATGTGAGCGATAACAAACGTTTTATGTTCGAAATAGCTAATAATGGCGACTCAAACAACAGGATCGGGCAAGGCCCCGGCCACAGTGGACAGGAGTCGTTATGGGATGGAGTCTGGGCACAATCAAGGGGCGTTATACCGCCGTCTTCGTGGGATTCATGGCGCTGGTGTGCGCCCTGACGGTGATCGGCATCCAGCTCTGGATCAAGCCGGCGCTGCAGAAGGCCGGTGAGCAGAATGTGGCGATGCGGGTCAGCGAGATAGCCACCGACATCCGCGATCAACTCAACGGGGTGCAGAGCCAGTCCCGCAGCATCACCCAACTGGTGGCCCAGCTGCCGAGCGAGCAGATAGACACCCTGCTGCCTGCCCTCATCGATCAATACGGCAACGCCATGGTCTTCGGCGGCGGCATCTGGCCCCTGCCTAACAAGCGGGAGGCGGGCCGCGCCAAGTTCAGCACCTTCTATCACAGGGACGCGGCCAACGCGCTCATCCCCAATACCTACTGGAACTCGGCCGAGGCGCCGAACTACTTCGAGCAACCCTGGCACAAGGCGGGGCAGCAGGCTCCTCGCGGCATGTGCGTCTGGGCCGCAGCCTACAAGGATGGCGCCAGTCAGCAGCCGAGGACCAACTGCGCCATGGGGATCTACAAGGACGGCGCCCTGTACGGGGTATCGACCATAGACGTGACCCTGGGGTTCTTCAACGATCTGGTGGCCAGGAAGGAGCAGGAGATCGGTGGCCAGGTGATGATCGTCGAGGCTGACGGCAAGATCCTGAGCAAGAACGCCCGCCTCGGCGGCGATGTGGTGCTCGGCAACCTCTCCGCCCACGCCGACTACCCCTTCGCCGGGGCCATCGCCGGCCTGCTCGGCCAGGACGCGAGCAAGGGGCTGCTGCGCACCACCTTCCAGGATCAAGGGGAGGAGCAGACACTGCTGATGCAGGCCATTGAAGGCACCCCCTGGCTGCTCGCCACCGCACTGCCGACCAGCACCCTGACCCAGGACAGCCGGGACGTGCTCGCCACCCTGGCCAGTATCCAGCTGCCCCTGGTGGGGCTGCTGTTCGTGCTCATGGTGCTGGCCATCAGCCAGCTCGGCAGCCGGCTGCAGACCCTCAAGCTCAACATCGATGCCCTCAGTGCCGGCGATGCCGACCTGACCGCCCGCATCCAGGTGAAGGGCCATGACGAGCTGGACAACATCGCCCTGTCGGTGAACCGTTTCATCGCCTACCTGCAGCAGATGATGGTGCAGGTGACCGATGCCACCGACCTCATCACCCGTGAGCTGGCGCAGCTCGATCAGCAGACCGGTCAGGCCAGACGGATCCTGGGGGAACACGCCAGCGAGACAGATCAGGTGGTCACCGCCCTCACCGAGCTCAGTTCCACCGCCGACAGCGTGGCCCAGCACGCCAGCGACTCGGCGAGCTTCACCGAGGCTGCCAATGGCCAGGCCGCCAATTCACGCAAGGTGGTGGGATCGGCATCAGCCAGCGTGGTGGCCCTGATCGACGAGGTGGATCTCGCCGCCGCCAAGGTGCTGGAGATGCAGGAGGATGCCAAACAGATTGGCAGCGTACTCGGAGTGATCGGCGGCATCGCCGCCCAGACCAACCTGCTGGCGCTCAATGCCGCCATCGAGGCGGCGCGGGCCGGGGAGCAAGGACGTGGCTTCGCCGTGGTGGCCGACGAGGTGCGCGCCCTGGCGGCCCGTACCCAGAACAGCACCGCCGAGGTGGGCAGCATGCTGTCGCGCCTCACCCAGGGGGTGGCCGAGGCCGTGGTCGCCATGGAGCAGACCAAGCGCAGTTGCCAGGCCGCAGCCGACACCACGGGTCAGGTCACCGGCGGGCTCGACAGCATGGCCGACTCAGTGGTGCAGATCCACGATCTCAGCAGCCAGATAGCCACCGCCGCCGAAGAGCAGAGCCGGGTGACCGAGGAGATCAACCGCAACATGGTGAGCATTCGCGACATGCTGAGCCTGCTGGTGCAAAACGGCAGCCAGACCGAGCAGAGCGCCGCCACCCTGCTCGGCTCCAACCGCCAGTTGCTGGCCCTGGTGCGCCGCTTCAAGGTGTGATGGTGAACGTCAGCCAGCAAAAAGGGGCCCGCGGGCCCCTTTCTCATTCACTTCGCCGTGACTCAGGCCTTGTTGGCCAGGTTCAGGGTCTTGACGGTCTCGCCTTCGAACTTGATGACCACGTCTTTCTGGGCCACTTCGGAATCCTTCAGCAGGGACTTGGTGGTCTCGGCCAGCAACGGGGAAGCCTTGTTCAGGGCGCCCAGATCATAGGTCCACACTTCCAGACCGGCGTCGGTCTTGGTGCTGGCCGGGGCGCCCAGCTTGTCCTTGATGGCCTGCTTGTTGGAACCGCCTTCCTTGATATCCAGAGCCTTTTTGATCGCTTCGTTGGAGGCGCTGTCCATGGCAGTACCGGCCATCTCTTTGGCGGTGCTGGTGACGCTGCTGGTCACGGAGTCGGTCAGGGAGTCCATCAGGCCGGCCTGGGCAACCAGAGGCAGGGCGGTCAGGGCAATCAGGAGGCACTTTTTCATTAAGATACATCTCACAGGAATGAAAGAGCGCGCATCAGACCAGTGAGCTTGACTGGAGTCAAGGTGATCCCAAGGTCAAGCCTCATTCGGGGGGCAAGGGTCAATCCCCTTGGGTGAAGATGGTGGTCGGGAACGGATATCGGGCTGGCCTAGCCGCAGAGCTGATCCTTGCCCGCCAGCTTGGCTCGATAGAGCGCCCTGTCCACCCTCGCCATCAGCTGATTCAGGGGTTCATCCGGCATGGACTCCACCAGGCCGAAACTCAGGGTGATGGGCTCCACCCCCTTGACCCTGGCGTAGCCCAATCGCTGTCGCAACTTTTCGGCAACCACCTGGGCCTCCGGCAGACGGGTATTGGGCAGCACCAGCATGAACTCGTCTCCGCCCCAACGGGCCAGCAGATCGATCTCGCGGATGGAGCCTCGCGTCAGACGCACTATGTCGATCAGGGTCTGATCCCCCACCCCGTGGCCATGGCGATCGTTGATCTGCTTGAAGTCATCCACGTCCATGGCGATCACGGCGAAGGGCTCCTTGAAACGCCGGGCACGCTCATATTCCAGCCGGACGGCCTGCTCCAGCCGATAGCGGCTGGCGGCGCCGGTCAGGGAGTCCGTCTCCGCCAGGCGACGGTTCTCCTCAACCTGGTGCTGCAGCGCCAGGTTGAGCCGCTCCAGCTCGGCGGTGCGCTCCGCCACCTGCTGCTCCAGGGAGCGATTGTGCAGCTCCAGCCGGGCATAGAGCTCACGCTGGGCATGGATATCCCGATGCGCCCCTATCATCCTGGCCACGGATCCATCCGGATTGCGCGCTATGATGCGGCCACGATCCTCTATCCAGATGAAGTCCCCGTTGCGGCAGCGGCAGCGGTACTCGACCCGGTAGTCAGGGGACACCCCGCTCAGATAGGCGTCGAAACAGGCCATCACCCGCGCCAGATCGTCCGGATGGATGACGTTCTCCCAGGTGAACACCGTATTGTTGAGAGAATGCGGCTCATAGCCCAGCATCTGATACCAGCCCGGGTTGCGATAGACGAAACCGGTGTTGGCATTCCAGTCCCAGACCCCGTCGCTGATGACCTCCAGAATGCCGCGTACGGCGGCGTCATTGAGATCCGAGATCCTGATCGTGTCATTGTCCTGCAGCATGGGAACCATCCTTGTTCTGCTACCCCGCGTCACTGCGCGGTGACTCACATCCGATTGTTGAACATCACTGAAACATACGCCTGGCCTGCCGGGAGTCGCCGATGGCAGTGGACGGCTTTCACACCCTGTCATGACAAGGTTATCGGCCACTCCCGAGCTCCCCTGAATAACAGTAGCAGCCGGGCTCTTCGCAGGTCTTGAGCGCCGTCAAGCCGACCCTCTTTTGTTTGTTCGCCGCATGCACCAAAGCGGTGCGCACCCTTGGCGCAGCCCTGCCAAAATTGGGCGTCTCTCGTCCCACCTCCGGACACAAAATGAATAACACATTGAATAAATGGGAGAAAAATATTGGCCCAACATTTGCCTTTTGTGTAAGTGAGCCACCAAGGATTGGGGATATTGCATGAAATTAATCACCGCCATCATCAAGCCATTCAAACTCGATGACGTTCGCGAAGCCATGGCCAATCTCGGCGTCGAGGGGCTGACGGTCTCGGAGGTCAAGGGGTTTGGCCGCCAGAAGGGGCACACCGAACTCTATCGGGGTGCCGAATACCAGGTGGATTTCCTGCCCAAGGTAAAGCTGGAGATCGCCACCCTGGCCGACAACGTCGAGCAGATCATCGACGCCATCAGCAAGGCCGCCCACACCGGCAAGATAGGTGACGGCAAGATCTTCGTCTACGACCTGCAGGCAGCCGTGCGGATCCGCACCGGCGAGACCGACGCAGACGCCCTTTGATACGACTGGAACCGAGGAATACGACATGGAAGAGTTGATCACATCCGTCAGCGAGCTGCGTTATGCGCTCGATACCTTCTACCTGCTGATCTCCGGCGTGCTGGTCATGTGGATGGCCGCCGGGTTCGCCATGCTGGAGGCGGGCCTGGTCCGCGCCAAGAACACCACCGAGATCCTGACCAAGAACATCCTGCTCTATGCCATCGCCTGCGTCATGTACCTGCTGGTTGGCTACAACATCATGTACGTGGACAACGGCGCCGGCGGCTGGCTGCCGAGCGTTGGCAGCCTGATGGGCAGCCAGGCGGACGACGCGGCCCACTCCCTGCACGCCGACTTCTTCTTCCAGGTGGTCTTCGTCGCCACCGCCACCTCCATCATCTCGGGGGCGGTGGCCGAGCGGATGAAGCTCTGGTCCTTCCTGCTGTTCTGCGTGGTGATGACCGGCTTCATCTACCCCGTCGAGGGCTACTGGAGCTGGGGCGGCGGCTTCCTGAAAGAGGCGGGCTTCTCCGATTTCGCGGGCTCCGGCATCGTCCACCTGGCGGGTGCCGCCGCCGCCCTGGCCGCCGTGCTGCTGCTCGGCCCCCGTCGCGGTAAATATGGCAAGCAAGGGGAGATCCACCCCATCCCCGGCTCCAACCTGCCGCTCGCGACCCTGGGCACCCTGATCCTCTGGATGGGCTGGTTCGGCTTCAACGGTGGCTCCCAGCTGGCGCTCTCCAGCGCCGCTGACGCCACCGCCATCGGCACCGTGTTCGTCAACACCAACGCCGCCGCGGCCGCCGGTGTGGTCGGCGCCCTGCTGGTCAGCAAGCTCACCTGGGGCAAGGCGGATCTCACCATGATCCTCAACGGCGCCCTCGGCGGTCTGGTCGCCATCACCGCCGACCCGGCCTCCCCCAGCCCGCTGTTTGCCAGCCTGATCGGCGCCCTGGCCGGTGCTCTGGTGGTCTACGCCATCGTCGCCTTCGATCGCCTGAAGATCGACGATCCGGTCGGTGCCATCTCGGTACACGGGGTGTGCGGCCTGTTCGGCCTGATGGTGGTGCCCTTCTCCAACGCGAGCGCCACCTTCGGCGCCCAGTTGCTCGGTGCCGCCACCATCTTCGGCTGGGTCTTTGTCGTCTCTCTGGTCGTCTGGAGCCTGCTCAAGGCCACCATGGGTCTGCGGGTCAGCGAAGAGGAAGAGCTGATGGGCGTGGACATGCACGAGTGCGGTGTCGATGCCTACCCCGAGTTCGTCAGCATCAAATCCAGCATCTAAGCACGCCATCTGCTTGCGGGGCCCGGGGGACACCTCGGGCCCCGTTTTTTTTTGGGCGCCCTCAGCGCCCCTTGAAGGCGGGGTGATGCAACCGGCGATAGTGACTGGGCGCCAGCCCATGCTGGCGCTTGAAGGCGGTGGAGAAGTGGTATTCGTTCTTGAAGCCGCACTGCTCGGCCAACTGCTTCACCGGGTCGGCCCGGCTCGCCAGCAAGAGCGCCGCCCGCTGCAACCGCAGCCGTTGCAGCAGCGCCATGGGC
>NZ_CDBZ01000050.1 GCF_000819985.1 Aeromonas media
AAGATCTGATCAAGAGACAGGATCTTGATCACACTTTTGTAGACTTTATGCAGCGGAACATGAGTGTTTTAGCTCGGTTAAGCATCGCGGCATCTTAATAAATGTGATCTACATTCGTTCGTGATCTTGCCCTGGGTGTCCCGGTGGCTATTTATTGATTTACATCAGTTTTCCACCAGGCCTAGAGCCGTATTTTGACCCCTTTACAGTGCATACATAAAATAGGAAAAAGCAATGCGTAATATCGTATTTAAACCATGGGTTGGAAATGACTATGCAACCAACAAGTTTGGTGCTCGTATTCTAGTTCTCGGAGAGTCACATTATGGCGATCCAGAAGATGAACATGAAGAGTACACAAAAGAAGTTGTACAATTATGGGCAAAAGAAAACCGACTCGCTTTTTTTACAAAAATAGCCAAAACCATTCTGAATCTTGACTCTTCGGAGTATCTTACAGATGATGCCAAAACAGAGTTTTGGGAAAATGTTGCATTCTATAACTACATTCAAAAAATTGTCGGCGAAGGAGCTAGAATTCGTCCAGCCAGCGATATGTGGGAAAGTTCAGCACCCGCTCTTTTCGAAGTTATAAAAGATCTAGACCCGCAAATAATTTATGTTCTTGGTAAAGAGTTAGCCGACAACCTTCCTCAATTACCTAGTGGCATTGAGGTTTGTTATTTGAGTCACCCCTCATCTGGCGGTTACAGCTATGCTGAAAATAATAGTAAAGCACAGAAAGCCATTGAAATAGTAAAGAAAAACGATGATTTATTACTTCAGCAATTGCTTGATGAAAAGAAGTTAGATACTCCCTTTAAAGTGACTGATATTCAAAGAAAGCTTCATTGGGGTTACCCAAGAGCTACGAATGTTTGTGAGCGAGGTGTAGTGAAAGGAACGCTAACCAAAATAGAAAAAGATGACGGCATCTTGTATTTAGCAAATTAACACTTACGGACTACCCCCCGGTGTCAGAATAGTTGTCGCCTGACCTGAATAATCTAAATGTGAAGACCGGGGGCGGATAAAGAGTGTCGAATGGCTCGTTATTCAAGTGAGCGTAAGGCCGCTTTGCTCAAGAAGCTGTTGCCTCCCATCAACATGTCGGTTGCTGAGTTAGCTCGGCAGGAAAACATCAGCGAAGTCACTCTGTATAATTGGCGCAAACACGCCAAAGACGGAGGGGCTCCTGTGCCCGGAGACAACAAACTGACCGATGAATGGCCCGCCGAGGCCAAGTTCGCCGTCGTGCTGGAAACCGCTGCGCTTTCCGAGATTGAACTCAGTGAGTATTGCCGCCGCAAGGGGCTCTACCCCGAGCAGGTCCAGCAATGGCGCCAAGCCTGTATTCTGGGCCAGCAATCCGCTCGTACCCTCCAACAGGCGGAGAAGGCGCAGTCCAAGGCGGACAAGAAGCGCATCCGGCAACTGGAGCAAGAGTTGCGTCGTAAAGACAAGGCCCTGGCCGAGGCGGCAGCTCTGCTGATATTGCAAAAAAAGCTCGATGCCTACTGGAGCAGCGTCGACGAGGCCGATTGACCTCGTTGCCAGAGCGGCAGCAATACGTTGCATGGTGGCGTGAGGCGCTCACCGCCGGGGCACGCAAGCATCCGGCGGCCGAGGTGTTGGGGCTGAGTCTGCGCACGCTCCAGCGCTGGTTGGCCGGACCTGAGCTGAGTGCCGATGGGCGACCGGATGCGGTTCGCCCTACGCCAGCCCATGCCTTGAGTCCAGAAGAGCGACAGACGGTGCTGGATGTTTGCAACAGCCCGGAGTTCGCCTCGTTGCCGCCGAGTCAAATCGTGCCACGGTTGGCCGACCAGGGGCACTACTTGGCCAGTGAGTCGAGCTTCTATCGCATCTTGCGGGCGGCTGACCAGCAGCACAGGCGTGGCCGGAGCCAGCCACCGCGTCATGTGCTGGGACCAACCAGCCATACCGCGACCGGACCCAATCAAGTGTGGTCTTGGGATATCACCTACTTGCCGTCGCCAGTACGTGGCCAGTATTACTACCTCTATCTGATAGAGGACATCTACAGCCGCAAAGGGGTGGGCTGGGAAGTGCATGAGCAAGAGTGTGGTGAACAAGCGGCGGCGTTGCTGCAACGGAGCGTCATCCGCGAGCAGTGCTGGAAGCAGCCACTGGTCTTGCACTCGGACAACGGCGCGCCAATGAAGTCGGTCACGCTACTGACCAAGATGCATGACCTTGGTGTCACGCCCTCGCGGGGACGGCCTCGAGTCAGCAACGATAATCCGTACTCGGAGTCGTTGTTCCGGACGCTGAAGTACTGTCCACAGTGGCCATCAGACGGCTTCGCCAGTCTGGAGGCCGCTAGGGAATGGGTGCGTGACTTTATGGCTTGGTATAACGACGAACACCGGCATAGCCGTATCCGCTTCGTCACCCCCAACGAGCGGCATCGGGGCGAAGATAAAGCGCTGCTGGCGAAACGGGATGAGGTGTATCAGGCGGCCCGAGCGCGACATCCAACCAGGTGGAGTGGCAAGACGCGAGATTGGACACCGATCGGTGCCGTGATGCTGAATCCTGAGAGGTCCGAACCAGAGCAAAAACAGGCGGCTTAAAACAGGTTTACGCGACAACTAGGGAAGGTGCGAATAAGCGGGGAAATTCTTCTCGGCTGACTCAGTCATTTCATTTTTTCCTGTTTGAGCCGTTTTTTCTCCCGTAAATGCCTTGAATCAGCC
>NZ_CDBZ01000051.1 GCF_000819985.1 Aeromonas media
GTGCTGCTCAGCCTGCTGCTGCTGCCGCTCTATATCCCGGTGCTGATCTTCGCCACCTCCGCCATCGATGCGGCGAGCATGGGGTTGCCCTACGGGGGCCAGCTCGCGATCCTGGGGGCCATGCTGGCGGGGGCCCTGACCCTGACGCCCCTGGCCATCTCGGCGGCACTGCGGGTCAGCGTCAATTGATTGATTATCAAAAAAAGCTTCTTTTGAGGCTGTTTTGTGAAGAATATAATTGAGATAGATCAAGGGGATGGCTGCTTATTGCTTTGGGGGGATATGATGTTTCCCGCCGGTGGGTATGGTAGCCCTCGCCACTTAAAAATTAATAACTGAAAGGTTCCGTGAGCTATGTGGAAATGGTTGCACCCTTATGCCAAACCCGAGCGCGCCTATGGGCTGGCCGGCACCCTGCTGCCCTGGTTTGTCGTGACAAGCCTGCTTGCCTTCATCATAGGCACGGTCTGGGGGCTGGCCTTTGCCCCCGCCGATTATCAGCAGGGAGACTCTTTCAGGATCATCTACATCCACGTGCCTGCCGCCATCCTCTCCATGGGGGCCTACTCAACCATGGCGGTGGCGGCCTTCATCGGGCTGGTGTGGCAACTGCGCATGGCGGACATGACGGTGGCGGCCATCGCCCCGGTGGGCGCCGTGTTCACCTTCATCGCCCTCTTCACCGGCGCCGCTTGGGGCAAGCCCATGTGGGGCACCTGGTGGGTGTGGGATGCGCGCCTCACCTCCGAGCTCATCCTGCTGTTTCTCTATCTTGGCGTTATCGCCCTCTACAACGCCTTCAGCGACAAGGTGGTGGCGGGTCGCGCCGCCGGCATCCTGGCGCTGGTGGGGGTGATCAACCTGCCCATCATTCACTACTCGGTGGAGTGGTGGAACACCCTGCATCAGGGCGCCTCCATCACCAAGTTTGACAAGCCCTCCATCTCCCCCGAGATGCTGTGGCCCTTGCTCATCATGATATTGGCGTTTGCGGCCTTCCTCGGGGCCCTGACCCTGATGCGTTTCAGGAATGAACTCCTGATGCGGGAGTGGCATCGTCCCTGGGTCGCCGACATCGCCAGCCAGGAGAAGTAAGCATGCACTTTGCCTCATTCAGCGACTTCATGGCCATGGGCGGTTACGCCTTCTACGTATGGCTCTCTTTCGGTCTGACCGCGCTCTGCCTGGTCGGCATCGTCATTTCCACCCGGTTGAAAACCCGCAACCTGCTCGGTGAATTGCGCAACAAGCAGGCCCGCGAGGCCCGTCGCAAGGCGGCCCAGCAGATGGAGAACACCCTATGAACCCGAGACGCAAGAAACGCCTCACCATCATTCTGGCCATCAGCCTGGGCCTCGCCAGCGTGATCGGCCTGGTGCTCTATGCCCTCAGCCAGAACATCGATCTCTTCTATACCCCGAGCGAGCTGGTGGAAGGCAAGGGACCGGACAAGATCAAGCCGGAAGAGGGGCAGCGCCTGCGCATCGGCGGCCTGGTGGTTCCGGGCTCGGTACAGCGCGATCCCCAGAGCCTCAAGGTGTCCTTCAAGCTGGTGGACAACGGTGGCCATCTGGTGACGGTGGAGTTCGATGGCATCCTGCCGGACCTGTTCCGCGAGGGGCAGGGCATCGTCGCCCAGGGCACCCTCAAGGATGCGACCACGGTGGCCGCTTTCGAGGTGCTGGCCAAGCACGACGAGAACTACATGCCGCCGGAAGTGGCCGACGCCACCAATGGTATGCACTTCAAGCCCGAATATACCGAGGCACAGTTGCAAGGGGCCAAGCAATGATCCCGGCAGCCTTGACCCTGTGTTCACCTCGTGTCGCCGCCGAATCGGTATGTCTCATCGTGCAATCGAAAGGAAATAGTCAATGATCCCCGAAGTAGGGCAGTTCTCACCGTCTTATGCCTGTGCACCGGTTCTGGTCGCGGCGCAATTGAAAGGAAGTCAGCCATGATCCCTGAACTGGGGCAATTCGCACTGATCCTGGCCTTTGCCACCGCTCTGCTGCTGGGCAGCTACCCGCTGCTCGGGGCCAAGTGGGGGCGCCTCGGCATGATGTCGGCGGCCCGTCCGCTCGCCTACAGCCAGTTCCTGCTGCTGTTGCTCTCCTTCCTCTGCCTCACCTGGGCCTTCGTCGACAACGACTTCACCGTGCAGTACGTGGCCACCAACTCCAACAGCCTGCTGCCGCTGCAGTACCGCATCTCGGCGGTGTGGGGGGCCCACGAGGGTTCCCTGCTGCTCTGGGTGCTGACCCTGGGGGGCTGGACCGCGGCCGTGGCCCTGTTCAGCCGTCGCCTGCCGCTCGATGCGGTGGCGCGGGTGCTGGGGGTGCTCGGTCTCATCTCGGTGGGCTTTACCGCCTTCGTGCTGTTCACTTCTGACCCCTTCACCCGCACCCTGCCGTACTTCCCGGTGGATGGGCGCGACCTCAACCCCCTGTTGCAGGATCCCGGCCTCATCTTCCACCCCCCTATGCTCTACATGGGTTACGTGGGCTTCTCGGTGGCCTTCGCCTTCGCTATCGCCTCCCTGATGACGGGCAGGCTCGATGCCACCTGGGCGCGCTGGTCCCGTCCCTGGACCATGGCGGCCTGGGTCTTCCTGACCCTGGGAATCGTGCTCGGCTCCTGGTGGGCCTATTACGAGCTTGGCTGGGGCGGCTGGTGGTTCTGGGATCCGGTGGAAAACGCCTCCTTCATGCCCTGGCTGGCGGGCACGGCTCTGCTGCATTCCCTGGCGGTGAGCGAGAAACGCGCCACTTTCAAGGCCTGGACAGTGCTGCTGGCGCTCTCGGCCTTCTCTCTGAGCCTGCTCGGCACCTTCCTGGTGCGCTCCGGCGTGCTGGTGTCGGTCCACGCGTTTGCCTCCGACCCGACCCGCGGCCTTTTCATCCTGGGCTTCCTGCTGGCGGTGATAGGCAGCTCCTTGCTGCTGTTCGCCTTCAAGGGCTCCCAGGTGAAGAGCCACGGCAAGCACGAGCTGTGGAGTCGCGAGACCCTGCTGCTCGGTAACAACATCCTGCTGGTGGCGGGCCTGCTCACCGTGCTGCTCGGCACCTTGTTGCCGCTGGTGCACAAGGAGCTGGGGCTCGGCAGCATCTCCATCGGTACCCCCTTCTTCAACCACATCTACAGCTGGCTCATCATCCCGTTCGCCCTGCTGCTGGGGGTGGGTCCGCTGTTCCGCTGGCGCCGTCAGGAGCTCGGCGAGCTCAAGGGCAAGGTGGTGCTGGCCCTGGGGCTGAGCCTGGTCGCCGCCTTCGGGTTGCCGCAGCTCTTTGCCGGGGAGTTCAAGCCCTGGGCCGCGCTCGGCATCGGTCTGGGTAGCTGGATCATCATCACCAGCATCCAGGAGACCTGGGTGCGAGCCACCCACAAACACAGCTTTGCCACCGGGGTGCGCAAGCTCGGCAACAGCCATTGGGCCATGATCCTGGGCCATGTGGGGCTCGCGGTCAGCATCATCGGCATCGCCTGCACCCAGAACTACAGCATCGAGAAGGACTTGCGGATGCAGGCCGGTGATCGGGTGCACTTCGCCGATTACGAATTCGTGTTTGCCGGGACAGCCGAAAAGAACGGCCCCAACTACGACGGCTTCAAGGGGGTGCTGGAGGTGCACAAGAACGGCAAGCAGGTAGCCCTGCTCAAGCCCGAGAAGCGGATGTACAAGGTGAGTCGCATGCCGATGACGGAAGCCGCCATCGACGCCGGCTTCACCCGGGATCTCTATGCAGCGCTTGGCGAGCAGCTCGACAACGGCGCCTGGGCGGTGCGGATCTACTACAAGCCCTTCGTGCGCTGGATCTGGTTCGGCGGCGTCTTCATGGCCATCGGCGGCGTGCTGGCCATGCTGGACAAGCGCTACCGGTTCGGCCGTCGTGACGAGGAGGCCAAGGCATGAGCAAGAAGACCTGGTTATTTCTGCTGCCCTTCATCATCTTCCTGATGGGTGCCGTGTTCCTGTTCAAGGGGCTCTACTCCGACCCCACCAAGCTGGAATCCGTGATGGTGGACAAGGAGGTGCCCGTGTTCACCCTGCAGGACATCTATGACCTCGACAAGCAGCATGACAGGAGCATCTTCAAGGGGCGTCCCATGCTGCTCAACGTCTGGGCCACCTGGTGTCCGACCTGCTATGGGGAGCACACCTACCTCAAGCAGCTGGCGGGGCAGGGCATTCCCATCGTCGGCATGAACTACAAGGATGAGCGGGACAAGGCCATCAAATGGCTGGCGGAGCTCGGCAATCCCTATGAGGTCAATCTCTACGATCCGGACGGCATGTTGGGGCTGGATCTCGGGGTTTACGGCGCGCCCGAGACCTTCTTCATCGACAGCCAGGGCATCATCCGCTATCGCCACGTGGGGGACGTCAATCCCGAGATCTGGGCCTCGACCCTCAAACCCATCTTCGATGCCATGAAGTGAGGGCAACTCTGATGAAAACCCTTATTGCCTCCCTGTTGCTGCTGGCGGGCTTGTTCGGCGCCGGTCAGGCCAGCGCCGCCATCGACGTCTACACCTTCGACAGCGATGCCCAGGAGCAGACCTTCCGCGAGTTGACCAAGGAGCTGCGCTGTCCCAAGTGCCAGAACCAGGACATCGCCGATTCCAATGCCGGGCTCGCCAAGGATTTGCGGGACAAGACCTACCAGATGGTACGCGAGGGCAAGGAGAAGCAAGAGGTGGTGGATTACATGGTGGCCCGTTACGGCAACTTCATCCTGTATGATCCGCCCCTGATGGCCTCCACCCTGATCCTCTGGCTTGGCCCCCTGCTGGTCATCGTCATCGGCGCCACCACGGTCGTGGTGCGCAGCCGCCGTGCCCCGGCGGCGACAAAACGAATGGATAACGCCCTGAGCGAAGAAGAGCGGCGCCGTCTGGCCGAGTTGCTCAAAGAGGAAGAGAAACAATGACCGCATTTTGGATAGTGATCGCGGCCCTGCTGGTGCTGGCGAGCCTGGCGCTGATCCTGCCGCTGTGGCGCGGCGAGGGCAGGCAGAGCATCAGCCGCTCGGCGCTCAACAAGCAGCTCTACCGTCAGCGTCTGCTGGAGATAGGCGAGGAGCGTGAGCAGGGGATACTGGCCGAGGAGTCCGAGTCCTTGGTGGAGCTGCAACGCAGCCTGCTGGACGACATCCCCGACGTGGAGCAGAGCGCCCGTGGCGGCAAGAGCCTGACTTGGATTCCGGGTGTGCTGGTGCTGGTGGTGGTGAGTCTGGGGCTTTATTACAAGCTGGGGGCCTGGCAGGAGGTGAGCCGCTGGCAGGATGCCAGCAGCCGGCTCGGGGAGCTGAGCAACCGTATCCTGGTGGAGCGGGATAGCAATGTCACTGAGCAGGATCTGCTGGACTTCACCCTGGGGCTGCGCACCCGGCTGAAAGAAGAACCGAGCGACTATCGTGGCTGGCTGCTGCTGGGGCGTCTGACCCTGGATGGCAATGACCCCGAGATGGCCCGCGAGGCGCTGGAGCGGGCCTACTCCCTGGCCCCGCAGAAGGCCATGGTGGCGGTGCCCTATGCCCAGGCCCTGATGATGACGGGGGAGGAGGCCAGAGCGGATCAGCTGCTGCAGGCGGCTATTGCCCAGGATCCGGCCAACATAGAGGCGCGCTCGGTTCATGCCTTCATGGCGCTGCAGAAAGAGGACTTCCAGACCGCGCTGGTTCGCTGGCGAGCCATGTTGCCGCTGCTGGAGCAGGGCTCGACCCGCCACGCCATGGTGGAGCGCTCCATCGAGTATGCCGAGCAGCAGCTCAAGCAGCGTGGCATGGCGGCAACCCAAAGCAAACAGGCACAAACCCAGGTACTGGCGGTGAAGGAAGGGGAGTTCCCGTTGCACATCACTCTGGCGCCAGGCATCCAGTTGCCTGAGGACGCTCACCTGTTTGTGTTTGCGGTGATCCCCAACGGCCCACCCATGCCCATCGCGGTCAAGCGCATCCCGGGCCCGCAGTTGCCCCTCACCCTGTCACTGGGGGATGGGGATGCCATGATGCAGGGCAGCAAGCTGGCGGCTCATCCCGAGCTGCAGTTCAAGGCGCGCCTCTCCCGGGGCGGCAACGTGATGAACAAGGAGGGCGCCTTCGAGGGGGTCTCGGTCACGGTATCGACGAATGCTATCCCCACAGCGCCGATTGACATCCGCATCGATCACGCACTCTAATACCTCTTTTACATAGGTAGCCCGCCCCTGGAGGGGCGAGCTACCTATAATTCATGGCAATTCCCAATAAAAAGCTTAGGACTTTCATATGTATCTGCGTTCAGGAGCATTGGCAGTGGCACTGCTGTTGGGGGGCTGTGCGGGTGGCCCTCCCAAGCCGGGTCCAGAGAGCCTGGATCTCAAGGAAACCCCCAGCCGTCCCGAAGCGACCAGCACGGCCAGCGATCCCCGTGACCCCTTCCAGGGCGCCAACCGCGCCATGTGGGCCGTCAACTATGACGTGCTGGAGCCCTATGTGGCCCGCCCCGTGGTCCATGGCTATGCTCGTTATGTGCCGCAGGGGGTGCAGGACGGTATCGCGAATTTCGTGGATAACTTCGACGAGCCGAGCAGCATGGTCAACCACCTGCTGGTCGGTGACCTGAAGGGGGCGGGGACCAACCTGGGCCGCTTCACCCTCAACACCACAGTGGGTCTGCTGGGCATCTTCGACGTGGCCAGACATGCCGGCCTCGAGCGCAACATGCTGGAAATGGACACCGTACTCGGCAAGGCGGACATCGGGGATGGTGCCTACATCATGGTGCCCGTCTACGGCCCGACCACCACCCGCGAGCTGGTGGGGGATACCATCGATACTGTGTACTTCCCCTACGCGCTGCTGACTTTCCCCATGAAATTCATTCACTGGGCGCTGGATGGCCTGGGTACCCGCGCCAAGCTCATCGATCAGGAGCGGATCATCGACAATGCGCTCGATCCTTATGCCCTCACCAAGGACTTCTACCTGCAGTACAACGACGGCAAGGTGACGGGTCGCCAGCCTGAGCTCAAGCAGCAGGGCCAGCAGGAGGATGACAGCAACCTGGACGAGTATCTGGACGAGATAGACCAGTAAGGTCAATGGTTATCAGAAAGGCGCCCATGGCGCCTTTTTCGTTGCTTTCCTGCCATAAAAAAACGCCCCGCAGTGCGGGGCGTTTTGGCATGAAGCGGCTATCAGGCAGCCAGGTTCTTGGCCACGAATTCCCAGTTGACCAGGGCCCAGAAGGTTTCCATGTACTTCGGACGCAGGTTGCGGAAATCGATGTAGTAGGCGTGCTCCCACAGGTCGACGGTCAGCAGCGGGGTGGTCCCGGCTTCGGTCAGCGGGCAGCCGGCGTTGGAGGTGTTGACGATGGCCAGGGAGCCGTCGGCTTTCTTTACCAGCCAGGTCCAGCTGGAACCGAAGTTACCGATGGCAGACTTGGTGAACGCATCCTTGAACTCGGCGAAAGAGCCGAATGCCTTGTTGATGGCATCGGCCAGGGCGCCGGTAGGCTCGCCACCGCCGTTCGGGGAGAGGCAGTGCCAGTAGAAGGTGTGGTTCCAGATCTGGGCGGCGTTGTTGAAGACACCGCCGGTGGAGGTCTTGATGATCTCTTCCAGAGACTTGCCTTCAAACTCGGTACCCGGCACCAGGTTGTTCAGGTTGACCACGTAGGTGTTGTGGTGCTTGCCGTGGTGGTATTCCAGGGTTTCCTGGGAGATGTGCGGTTCCAGAGCATTGATTGCATAGGGCAGAGCGGGAAGTTCGAATGCCATTTTCTACTCTCCATTGGCTGGTCCGTGCGAAGGCGACGGTTGCAAGACATTGCATACTCTTTTCTATGTTGAAAAGAATTGTTCTTGAAATGATGGGGCCTGAATGGCCCAAAGCCCGTCGATTGTAGCAGCATCAAAGATGAGCGAACAACTCTTGATTCTCGCCATGATCCGGATCAAGCTGCGACGTATTGATTCATCACTTCTTGCATTCGGGACCGTTTGCCAGTTTGTGGTCTGCCCGGTTTGCAGTAGAATGGCCGCCGAAATCGCTCTAGTGAGGCATTTATGGAAACTATTGAAAAGATCAAACAGCAGCTGGCTGAGAATCCCGTCATCCTGTACATGAAGGGATCCCCCAAGCTACCCAGCTGCGGTTTCTCTGCCCAGGCCTCCCAGGCCCTGATGTCCTGTGGCGAGCCCTTTGCTTACGTCGACATCCTGCAAAACCCGGACATCCGTGCCGAGCTGCCGAAATTTGCCAACTGGCCGACCTTCCCGCAACTGTGGGTCGAGGGTGAGCTGGTCGGTGGTTGCGACATCATGATCGAGATGTTCCAGGCTGGCGAGCTGCAGACCCTGATCAAGGAAGTGGCCGCCAAGCACAAGCAGGATGATGCCGCCGCCGAATAAGGTCGCATCCGCATCATGCAAAAAGGGGAGCCATTGGCTCCCCTTTTCTATGGGTACGCAGGGCCTCAGCCGATGCGCTCGATCCGTGCCATATAGAAACCGTCGAAGCCGGTCTCGGAGGGGCTGACGGTGTGGTCATCCCGCAGGCGGTAGTTTTCGTTGGCCGCGAGGAATTTGTCCACCTGTTGACGGTTCTCCTGGGGCAGGATGGAGCAGGTTGCATAGACCAGCAGACCACCCACCTTCACCATCTGGCTGTAACGCTGCAGGATCTCTTCTTGCAGGGCAACCAGCACCGGCAATCGCTCGGCGGTATCACGCCACTTGGCATCCGGATTGCGCTTGAGTACGCCAAGACCGGAGCAGGGCACGTCCAACAGCACGCGGTCGGCACTCTCTTTGAGGCGCTTGACGGTCTTGCTGCTGGTGATGACCCGGGTCTCCACGTTGTGGGCACCGGCGCGGCGAGCGCGTTGCTTGAGGTTCTCCAGCTTCCACTCTTCCACGTCCATCGCCAGCAGGCGGCCTTTGCCCTCCATCATGGCGGCGATATGCAGCGTCTTGCCACCGGCACCGGCACAGGCGTCGATGACGCGCATGCCCGGGGTCACTTCCAGCGCGGCCGCGACCAGCTGGGAGCCGGCATCCTGCTGCTCGAAGCAGCCATCGGCGAAGGCCTTGGTGCGGAACAGGGCGGCGTCAGAGGTGACCTGCAGGGCAGCATCCACCCCGTCGACGGGGATGGTGGTGACGTGCTCTTTGGCCAGAATGGCCTGCAGCTCTTCCCGGCTGCACTTGAGGGTGTTGACCCGCAGGTAGCGCTTGGGCATCCAGGCCAAGGCAGCACGCTCGGCGGGCCAGGCGTCACCCAGCTGCTCGCTGCCGAGTTTTTCCAGCCAGGAAGGGCAACCATCCATCAGCACCGGGTTCTTTTTGGCCTCGGTCAGACGGCGACGGAACGCCTCTTCGTTGAAGCGATCCAGGGTCGGGTTGTTGGGCTGGGCAATCTTGTGGAAGGCGTGCCAGCTGTGCAGCAGCGGCCAGACATTTTTTTCGGCCTGACGCACCTGGATGCCGGTGAGGAAGCAATAGAGACTGAGACGACGCAGCAGGTCGCCGGTGACCAGGGCAATCCTTGCCTGTTCTTGCGGTTTGAGTTCGATGCCGGAGAAGTGACGGGCATAGGCGCGGTCGAGGGTAAGACCCTGACCCAGCACATCGTCAACGATGGCAACGACCAGATCCCCGAAACGGGGCAACAGTGGGGATTTGAGCATGAGATTAACCTTGGCCAAAAAAGGATGAACCGGCCCGTGACACAGGAGGGTTCTGAAACGGACAAATCCGCGCCATGATAGGGGCTAGACTGCATTGGTGCAACCGTCCCCATTCGGGGAATGTACAGCGGATGGTGCTGGACTTCTCACTGTGGCAGGAAAATGATGCTGAGGCAGTTCAGGCGAACGCATTGAAAAAGGAATAAAAAGATGCAGTTGATGAAATACTCTCCGCTGGCGCTGCTGGTGGCCGGTCTGATGAGCACCACCGGCCTGGCCGCCAGTGAGTGGAATACGGTGGCGGCAAAGGCCACCGCTGCCGATGGCTATGAGGTGCGAGCCAGCCAATATCGCATCGCCACCGTACCGGCCGATTACTTCGCCGGTTTGCTGGGAGGGGAGCATCGACTGGCCCTGCCGCTGCCGGATGGCAAGGAGGTGACCTTCAGCCTGCAGCCCTATGATCTGCTGCCGGCGGACCTCGCCGCCAAGTACCCCGGGATCCGGACCTTCAAGGGACACGACGAAGCAAACCCGGTCGAAACCGGGCGTGTCGATCTCGGCCCCCAGGGTTTCCACGCCATGTTCAGCCACCAGGGCCGGATGGTGTTTGTCGATCCCCTGCGCAACGGCGAGGGTTATGCGGTCTATTACCAGCAGGATGCCCACAGCCGGCTGGAAGAGGAGGCCGATCGCGTCATCGGCAGCAAGGCCGGCACGTTGGCCCGCCAGGTGCTGGTGGATGGCAACGAGCGCAAGCGCTACGTCATCGCCATCTCGGCGGCGGGGGAGTACACCCAGTATCACGGCGGGACTGTGGAGGCCGGTCTCGGTGCCATTACCACCCTGCTCAACCGGGTCAACGAGGTGTACCAGCGTGACGTGGCAGCCGAGTTCCAGCTGGCCAGCGGCAACGACACCATCATCTTCACCGACGCGGCCACGGATCCCTTCTTCAACGGGGATGACCCGTCCGGCTCTGGCCTGAGCGACGTCGACGTCAACATGCAGGTGCAGGCCGTGGCGCAGACCCAGGGGCTCGGTGCCTTCGACATCGGTCACGTGGTGAACACCGGGGGCGGTGGGCTGGCGGGGCTGGGAGTGCTCTGCACCGCGGATAAATCGGCAGGCATGACCGGTTCCTCGAACCCGGTGGGAGATGCCTTCTTCATCGACTACGTGGCCCACGAGATTGGCCACCAGTTCGGGGCCGACCATACCTTCAACGGCACCACCGGCAGTTGCGGTGGCGGCAACCGGGAGGCCAGCCAGGCCTGGGAGCCCGGCAGCGGCAGTTCCATCATGGCCTATGCCGGGATCTGCGGGGAAGAGGACCTGCAGGCCAACAGCCTGCCCTACTTCCACAGCAAGTCCATCGAGCAGATGCGGGCGCACATGGCCACGGTGTCGAGCTGCGGCACCACCCAGAGCCTCACCAACAATGCGCCTCAGGTGGCCGCAGGCAACGACCATGTGATCCCGGCCAACACCCCCTTCGTGCTCAAGGGGGCCGGCACCGATCTGGATAACGACGCCTTGAGTTACACCTGGGAGCAGATCGATCTCGGCACCGAGTCCTTCAGCGTCGCCAGCATGGTGGACGACGGCAGTCGTCCGCTGTTCCGTTTCGTGGCGCCGACCAGCGTGCCGGAACGCACTCTGCCAAGCCTTCCCTCGTTGCTCACCAACACCCTGGCGAAGGGGGAGGCTTGGCCTGCCACCAACCGTGAGCTCAACTTCCGCCTCACGGCTCGGGACGGCAAGGGGGGTGTCAGCAGCGACGACATGAAGATCCAGGTGGTCAACACCGGCAAGGCCTTTGCCCTGACCAGTCCCCTGGTGACGCCGCTGGCAGCCGGCCAGACGCAGACCATCGACTGGGACGTCGCCGGTACCAACGCGGCCCCCATCAACTGCAGCAAGGTGGATCTCTACATGACCCGGGACGAGGGGGTGAACTGGACCCTGCTCGCCGGCGGCCAGCCGAACTCGGGGTCGGCGAGTGTCGCCATTCCGGCGGGCAGTGACGGCACCGCCAGGCTGAAAGTGGCCTGCAGTGACAACCTCTTCTTTGCCATCAGTCCGCTCAAGCTGTCGGTGACCCAGCGCGTGGAAGGGGGTGGCGGTGGTGGCGGTGCCCTCGGCTTCTGGACCCTGGCCCTGGCGTTGCTGGGCTGGCAACGGAGGCGGGCATGAGACTGGCCGGTGTGCTGCTGCTCACCCTGATAGGCGGCTGCCAGGCCGATGCCGACGCCCTGGATCAGGCGATCAGTGCCAGCCTGGCCAAGCAGGATTACCGGCTGATCGTGCGGGCCGGGCGTGGCGAGGTGGCACCCGGCATTGCGGTGGGTGAACAGGCTGCAGCCAAGGCCCGTTGTGGCGTGCGCTATCTGGACGGGTTCGGCGATGTCATCAAGCCGGATCAGAAAGAGGCACATGCCAGGCTGAGCACTTATGCCAGTGAGTATAACCAGCTCATGGTGACGCATTGCCCGGCAGCATCGGGTGCTGACAAGCAGTAATACACCAATATACCCATCCAGATGAGGGGCACTTCTGCCCCCAGGTTATCCGTGGAGGCGCCAATGGCGCCTTCATTTTTCCGCTTTTGAACGGAGTCCGCTTGTTTCACCGGAGGTGTGGAGATCGGTAGTAGCAGGTTTTTTAAGCGTGATAGCGGTTTTGTGCGGATTTTCTTTTCTGTCTGTGACGCAGATCGGCCATTTACGCTGCACCATACTTGGGATCACCAAGGTAGGGCAAGGAGGCTCTATGAAGCATGGCATTGTGGTGATTATCACCAGTTTGTCTGTTCAGGTTGCGGCAGAACCCCAGTGGACCTTCATGGATGAGAGCGCGGCAAGGGGGGGCGCCTATGATGTGCGAGCTGACAAGGTCAGAGTGGTCGTTCCGGACAAGCCTTTTGAACCCGGGCATCTTGCCAGTGTGTTGACCTTGCCACTCCCAGATGGCACTACGGTGCAGTTTGATGTTCATCCCAATACCCTGCTTCCTGACTCGTTGGCCCAGCGTTACCCTTCTATCAATACCTACAATGGCAAGGCCATCGATCAGGCCACGGATACCGGTCGATTCGATGTCACCATGCATGGTTTTCACGGTTTGTTTACTCACCGGGGGCGTACCTTTTACATCGATCCGCTTCAGGACGGTTTCTCCTATGCCGTTTATGAGCAGCAGGATGCCTGGCGGCGACAGGATGTGGATCAGGTGCTGGATTCTCTGGGAGTCGATCGCGAGCGGGCCGTGCTGGTCGATGGCAATTTGCGCAAGCGCTACACCATCGCTATCTCGGCAACCGGTGAATATACCCAGTATCACGGTGGCACCAAGGTCGCTGCACTCTCGGCCATTGCAACACTGCTTAATCGGGTCAACGAAGTCTATCGCCGTGAAGTGGGTGCCGAGTTTCAGCTTGCAGCCGATACGGACAAGGTGATTTTCACCGATCCTGCAACGGATCCCTTCACCAACTCGACCCAGGATATCGCCATCAACCAGACCCAACAGGGGCTACTGTTAAATCCAACCTTTGATTTGGGCCATCTGCTGGCGACATCCGGTGGCGGCGTGGCGACCCAGAGATCCCTGTGTAACCCCTTCAGCCGTTCACGGGGCATGACGGGGGGCTCACCGCCTGTCGGCGATGCCTTCTTTATTGATTATGTGGCGCATGAGCTGGGGCATCAGTTGGGGGCCGAACACTCTTTCAACGGCACGGCCGACAGTTGTGCAACGGGTCGCAAGGCTCACTCAGCCTGGGAGCCGGGCAGTGGCTCGACCATCATGGCCTATGCCGGGATCTGTGGTGAAGAGAATCTGCAGATCAACAGCAGCCCCTTCTTTCACAGCAAGTCGATCGAGCAGATGCGCACCCTGATGGCCTCTTTGCCCTCCTGCGGCACAGATCTGGCTCTTGCCAATAATGCGCCGGTCGTGGATGCGGGGGGCGATCGGGTGATCCCCGCCAATACTCCTTTCACACTGGTCGGCAGCGCGCTGGATCTGGACGGTAATCCCCTGAGTTACACCTGGGAGCAGGTTGATCTTGGCAATGCATCCTACAGTGTGGCGACCATGGTGGATGATGGAACCCGCCCGCTGTTTCGTTTTGTCTCTCCGACATCGGAACCCCACAGAACTTTGCCCGCCATGAGCTCGCTGATCTCGGGTGTATTGGCCAAAGGAGAGGCGTGGCCTGCGACCAATCGTAACCTTCAGTTCCACCTTACTGTGCGCGATGGGCAGGGGGCGGTGAGCAGTGATGAAATGGTGGTACAGGTGATCAATACCGGCGCGGCATTTGCTATCACTGCCCCACAGGTCGGCACCATGGTTGCGGGTAGTACCCAGATGGTGACATGGGATGTTGCAGGGACCGATCAGCCTCCCATTAACTGCTCTCGCGTGGATTTGGCACTGACACAGAATGGCGGCTCTAGCTGGACTACGCTGGCAAGCGGTCTGGCCAATAACGGCTCGACCAGTGTGGTGTTGCCTGCATCGTTGACCAGCACGGCCAGGCTGAAGCTGGCATGCAGCAATAATATTTTTTTCTCTATCAATGGAATAAAAGGTAATGCGTCGGCTACGACGGAGAGTGCAAGCGTGATTAACAATAACAGTGCGGGTGGCGGCGGTGGTGGCGGCGCAGTAAGTCTTATCGTGATCTTCCTGATGGGAGGGGCAGCCGGATGGCGCAGATATTACGGCTAGTCGCCAGTTTGCTGCTTCTGCATATATGCGCAGAACAGGTTGTGGCCGCCTCTATGACCGAGACAATAGAGGAGAGTCTTGCCGCTCAGGATTATCGGCTCATCGTACGCGGCGGGCGTGGCGGCATGGCCCCAGGAGTTGTGGAGTCACTGCAAGCAGAAGCGAGAACCCGGTGCGGGGTGCGTTATCTGGAAGGATTCGGCGATGTGATTGAGATAGGCAAGGAGGCGGAGTTCAAGCAGCGGATTGACTATGCCACCCGATATAACCGACGGATGCTGGAAAAGTGCATGCCAGAGGCGATTGAGAGGTAATTGAGAGGTAATAGTGTGCAGGTAAGCACAGCGGGGAGGCAGTTGCCTCCCCGCTGCGTTATGGCTTGTCACTGGCAGACGGGCGGAGCACAATGCCTGCGTCACTCTCTTGATGGTCGTGGAACCATTATTTATTTGAAGGAAAATCAAGATGATGGATGTTGCTGATCTGCGTCGCGAATACACCAGGGGCGGACTGCACCGGGTCGATCTGCCGGCCGAGCCCCTCGCCCTGTTCGAGAAGTGGCTGGCCCAGGCGTGCGAGGCCAGGCTGACCGATCCCACCGCCATGGTGGTGGCGACCGTGGATGCCGAGGGGCAACCCTGGCAGCGTACCGTGCTGCTCAAGCATTACGATGCCGAGGGGATGGTCTTTTACACCAACATGGGCAGCCGCAAGGCACACCAGCTGGAAGGCAACCCGCGTATCAGTCTGCTCTTCCCCTGGCACACCCTGGACCGTCAGGTGCACGTGACCGGTCGGGTGGAGAAGATGAGCACCTTCGAGGTGATGAAGTACTTCCACAGCCGCCCCAAGGACAGTCAGATAGCCGCCTGGGTTTCCAAACAGTCGACCCGCATCTCGGCCCGTGGCGTGCTGGAGGCCAAGTTCCTCGAGCTCAAGCAGAAGTTTGCCAATGGCGAGGTGCCGCTGCCGAGCTTCTGGGGTGGTTTCCGGGTGCGGATCGAGACGGTGGAGTTCTGGCAGGGGGGTGAGCATCGCCTGCACGATCGCTTCTATTACAGCCGCGAGGGGGATGGCTGGCACATCGAGCGCCTGGCCCCCTGATGAACATAGCCCGGCTCAAGAACTTCACCGAGATAGTGAAGAACAACTTCAACATCTCGGCGACGGCGGAGAAGCTCTACACCTCCCAGCCGACCCTCAGCAAGCAGATGAAGATGCTGGAGGAGGAGCTGGGGCTGGCGCTGTTCACCCGCAAGGGCAAGAACCTGGCGGGCCTGACCCCCATGGGGGGAGCAGGTGATGGAGCTGGCCAAGGGGGTGGTGGCCTAGGTCGAACAGATTGGCCAGCTCTCCCTCGGTGACCAGCTGGCCACCAGCGGGGTGCTGCGCATCGCCACCACCCACACCATGGCCCGCTACAAGCTGCCCGCGGTGATCACCGCTTTCTCCCGCCGCTACCCAGCGGTGAGCATCCAGCTGCATCAGGGGGCGCCGGCCCAGCTGGCACAGATGGTAGAAAACGGGGACGTGGAGATGGCCATCGCCACCGAGTCCATGCACCTGTTCGAGGAGCTGGCGACCGTTCCCTGTTACCGCTGGGGGCGCGGCGTGGTGGTGCCCCACGGTCATCCGCTGCTCGACTGCCAGCCGCTGGCCATGGCGGATCTGGCCCGATATCCCCTCATCACTTATGTGTTCGGCTTCACCGGCAGCTCCAAGATGGACAAGGCGTTCGGCCGTCATGGCCTCAGTCCCCGCATCGTGCTGACCGCCACCGACAGCGACATCATCAAGCACTATGTGCGCCTCGGCATGGGGGTGGGAGTGATCGCCACCTCGGCGTTCGACGAGGCGGACAGGGAGAGCCTGGTCTGTCTCAACATCGATCATCTGATCGCCTCGAGCACAGCCCATGTCTGCCTGCGCAGGCACGCCCATCTGCGGGACTACATGTACGACTTCATCCACCTCTATGCTCCCCATGTGAGCCGGGAGACGGTGCAGCTGGCGCTGCTGAACCAGTCGCTCCCCACCAGTGCGGCGACCCTGCCCTGGTTGTAGCGCCGGATCTATGCCGCGGCGCGACATGGCAGGGATAGAAAGAGAGGCGTAATGGACAGGCGTCGAGGGTGCAGGGTGACGAGGCCCTCTTCCCCGAGCAGTGAGGTGAGGGGCTGCGGGAATGAGGTCAGAGAGCGATTCCAGCTGGGCGACATCGCTGGCGTGAAGGCGGTCATGGTCCTGTTCGATACGCATAAAAAATCCGAAACCAAATCAACTGGTTTCGGATTTTTACACCGCAGAGGGTCGGTCAATGGCCCCTGGATTGCCCGACATTAACGCCGCAGCGTCCCTTCTTGCTGTTTCTGCCGGGATCATCCCCCCCGCTGAAAGCGGAAGCGCTTCTTGCGCCGGTAGGGATAGACATCCTCGAACACCCCCTCCTTGATGTTGCCCTGCAGCATCTTCCAGTAGTTGGCATCAAACAGCTCCTTGTGCACCTGCATCATGATCTCCCGCACCTGGGGCTTTTGCAGCAGGAAGGTGGCGAACTCCTCGGGGAAGATGTCATTGGGGGCCACCGAGTACCAGGGCTCGGCGCTCCACTCGTCCTCCGGGTAGCGTGGCGGCGGGATCTGGCGGAAGTTGCACTCCGTCATGTAGCAGATCTCGTCGTAGTCATAGAACACCACCCGGCCGTGGCGGGTCACGCCGAAGTTCTTGAACAGCATGTCGCCGGGGAAGATGTTGGCCGCCGCCAGCTGCTTGATGGCGTTGCCGTACTCCTCCAGCGCGAGCCGGGTCTGCTGCTCGTCCGCCTGATCCAGATAGAGGTTGAGCGGGATCATCTTGCGCTCGGTGTAGAGGTGCTTGATAACCAGCTTGTCGGCCGTAATGGTGAGCGCCGAGGGGGCCACCGACTTGAGCTCGGCCAGCAGTTCGGGGGAGATGCGATCGAGGGGAAACTCGAAGTTGGTGAATTCCTGGGTGTCGGCCATCCGGCCCACCCTGTCGTGCTGTTTCACCAGCCGGTATTTCGCCTTCACCTGCTCGTGGCTCACGTCCTTGGGCGGCGTGAACTCGTCTTTTATCACCTTGAACACCACATCGTAGGAGGGGAGGGTGAACACGCTCATCACCATCCCCTTGATGCCGGGTGCGATGACGAACTGCTCCCGGCTCTGGGCCAGGTGTTGCTGGTAGTGGCGATAGAGCTCGGTCTTGCCGTGCTTCTGGCAGCCGATGGCGTTGTAGATCTCGTAGTCCGGCTTGCGGGGCATGATCTGGCGCAGGAACAGCACGAACAGGGCCGGCACCGGGGCATAGACCATGAAGTAGGCGCGGGCGAAGCCGAATACGATGGAGGCCAGCTCAGGCTCGAAGATGACGGTGTCCACATAGATGCTCTGGCCGGTGCTGAGCAGCGGCAGGATGAAGGGATGCACCTCGCCTTTCACCCGAATGAGGCCCACCAGATAGGCCCCCTTGTTGCGGTAAAACACCTCCTTCAAGAGCTCGATGGCGAATGGCTCCTCGTGCAGTATGGCCGGGCCGCTCTCCGCCAGATGGCGGTGAATGTCGATGATGTCCCGCTGCTTGTCCTCAAAGGGCAGGGTGAAGCTGTAATCCCCGAGCAGCTGGCTCAGGGTCTGCGGCAGGTGGGCAAGGTCGGTGCGATAGACTCGCAGCAAGGCGCTCAGATCCGGGTGCTCACCCCGACTGCGAAAGGGGTGGATGTAGAGATTCTCGTCGCGGATGTTGCGATGGCGGAAGATCCGGCGATAGACGGAGTTGAAGAAGGACTCCGCCACCTCGAAGTTCTCGCAGCGGGGCAGCAGATCGCTGAAGGCCCCCTTCACCTGCTTGAGCAGGGCCTGGGTCGGCAACTGCTCCCCCATCATCTGCTTGATGAGGGCGGTGGTGGCACCGACGTGATGATCATAGAGGCGAATGCGCTCGCGCCCGGCGAGCTGCACCCCCAACCAGTCGCTGTTCTCGAAGCGGCTCTTGCTGCCCTGGGTTATCTCGAGAAAGCGGCTGTAAAACGACTCGAAACGCTGCAAGATCGTCTCGGCGACCGCCTGTTCCAATGGCTGCTGCATCTCTCTCTTCCTTGTGATGTATCGGGCCGATGGCGTCTGTGCCGGTAGGCAACGGGCTCACTCGTCCGGCCACTATGGCAACATCCAAACATCTGTTCAAGTGGCAATGTTCGGGGATAAACGGTAGATTGCGCCCCTGTTTTACCGGCGGTTTGCTGCAGTTCGCGGCGTCGGCCCTGTTCAGGAGAAACCCGATGAAACTCTATTTTGTACTGGTAGCCCCCGCTCGCGCGGCCAATGTGGGTGCGGCCGCTCGCGCCATGAAAACCATGGGCTTCGATGCCATGCGACTGGTAGGGAGCCGGGTACACGAAGAGGAGGAGGCGAGCTGGGTCGCCCATGGCGCCCAGGAGATCCTGACCGAGGCACGCGCCTTCGACACCCTGGAGGAGGCCCTTGCCGACATGGATCTGGTGGTCGCCACCACGGCCCGCCAGCGTGGCCGTTATCAGCACTACCTCACCCCGGCCGAGATCCGCGATCAGATCCGCGCCAAGCCTTCCCTCGAAAAGGTGGCCATCGTGTTTGGCTGCGAGGAGTCCGGCCTCTCCAACGAGCAGCTTGCCCAGGTGGACCTCATCAGCTATCTGCCCCTCAAGGTGAGTTATCCCTCTTTGAACCTGGGGCAGGCGATCATGCTGTATGCCTACGAGATGAGTCCCCTGCTGGACGAGCCCGAGGCCGTAGCAGAAAATTTTGATGGTACCGGGCAGGTTCGCGTACTCAAATCAAAAACAGCAGAATTGCTTGGTGAACTCGGAGTTTATCAGGATGAAAAGCTGCATCAATGGGTGATGGACCGAGTACCCATGCTGCCGCAGCGGGATCTGAATATGCTGCATCTGCTCTGCAAAGACCTCGCCCGCAAGTTTGGCAAAGAGGTTTAGGTTGACAGCCCAAGGTCCGGCAAGGTATTGCTAACAACCAGTTTCGTTCAAGAGTGTTCGTCATGCAGCTATTCACCAACATCATCACCACCACCATTATTACCGGTACCACCACAGGTGGCACTGGGGCCGGTTGATGCGCTGACGAACAAGCACAGAAATCTTAAAAGGCCCGTACCCACCCAGTACGGGCCTTTTTGTTGGATTGGTTTTTAGATTGCATTTCATAGATTTACAGGGAGAGAAAGCGATGAGAGTATTGAAATTTGGCGGGTCGTCACTGGCCGACGCAGAGCGTTTCTTACGGGTCGCCGATATCGCGGTGAACACCCACGGCCAATCCCAGGTTGCCCTAGTGCTGTCGGCTCCGGCCAAGGTGACCAACCACCTGGTGGCCCTGGTAGAGCAGACCAGTCGTGGCATGGATGCCAGCAATACCCTGTTTGAAATCAACGGCATCTTCTCCCGCCTGCTGGCGGGTTTGAAGGCGGCCTACCCGGCGCTGGATGACAAGGCGTTGCAGGCTCGCCTCACCGCCGAGCTGGATCAGGTAGAGCGCCTGATGCAGGGCATCCGCCTGCTGGGGCTCTGCCCGGACAATGTCCAGGCCCGCATCCTGAGCCGGGGGGAGAACCTCTCCATCGCCTTCATGCACGAGTTGCTGCGGGTGCGCGGTCTCGAACTGGATCTCATCGTGCCGGAGCAGCTGCTGGTGACCGACGGCGGTTACCTCGAAGCCCATGTGGACATCGAGGCCTCCCGCCTGCGCTTTGCCGCCAAGGGCTTGCGCTCCGATTGCCTCTACCTGATGCCGGGCTTCACCGGTGGCAGCGACAAGGGCGAAACCGTGCTGCTGGGCCGTAACGGCTCCGACTACTCCGCCGCCGTGCTGGCCGCCTGTGTGGATGCCGAATGCTGCGAGATCTGGACAGACGTCGAGGGTTGCTACAACTGTGACCCGCGCCTGGTGCCGGACGCCTACCTGCTCAAAACCCTCTCCTATAAAGAGGCGATGGAGCTCTCCTACTTCGGCGCCAAGGTGTTGCACCCGAAAACCATCGCCCCCGTGGCCCAGTTCCACATTCCCTGCCTCATCAAGAACAGCTTCAACCCGCAGGGGCCGGGGACGCTTATCGGCGTCGAGCAGGGGGATGATGACCTGAAAGTGAAGGCCATCTCGGATCTCTCCGGCATGTGCATGTTCAACGTCTCCGGCCCCGGCATGAAGGGCATGGTGGGCATGGCGGGCCGGATCTTCTCCGCCGTCTCCCGCGCCGGGGTCAGCATAGTGCTGATCACCCAGTCATCCTCCGAGTACAGCGTCAGCTTCTGTATCCACAGCTACGACAGCGACAAGACGCGCAAGGTGCTGGAGCGTGAGTTCGAGCTGGAATTCAAGAACCAGCTGCTGGACCCGCTCGAGATCATGACCGATCTGGCCATCATCTCCCTCATCGGGGACGGCATGCGCACTTCCAAGGGGATGGCGGCACGCTTCTTCACCTCCCTGGCGCAAGCCTCCATCAACATCGTCGCCATCGCGCAAGGGTCGAGTGAGCGCTCCATCTCGGCGGTGGTGCGGGATCGCAAGGTGGCGGAAGCCATCAAGGCGTGCCACCAGAACTTCTTCGGCAGCCAGCAGTTCATCGATCTCTTCGTGGTCGGTGTGGGTGGCGTCGGTGCGGCCCTGGTGGATCAGATTGCCCGCCAGCAGCCGGTACTGGCCGAGCAGGGCACCGGCCTGCGGGTGGTGGGTATCGCCAACAGTCGCCAGATGGCGGTCAACAAGGATGGCTTGAATCTCGCCAACTGGCGTGAGCAACTGGTGGAGGCCCGTGACAGCTTCAGCCTGGAGGCGGTGAAGAAGCTGGTGGAAGAGAGCCACCTCATCAACCCGGTGATCGTCGATTGCACCTCGAGCGAGGCCGTTGCCGTGCAGTATGCGGACTTCCTGGCCGCCGGTTTCCACGTGGTTACCCCGAACAAGAAGGCCAATACCGGGTCGCTGGATTACTACAAGGCGCTGCGCCGCACCGCCCGTCAGACCCGTCGCAAGTTCCTATACGAAACCAACGTAGGCGCGGGCCTGCCGGTCATCGAGAACCTGCAGAACCTGATCAAGGCCGGTGACAAGCTGCGCGCCTTCGACGGCGTGCTGTCCGGCTCGCTCTCCTTCATCTTCGGCAAGCTGGACGAGGGGATGGCGTTCTCCGAGGCGACCCAAATCGCCCGCAGCAACGGCTTCACCGAGCCGGATCCCCGCGACGATCTCAACGGCATGGACGTGGCCCGCAAGCTCTTGATCCTGGCCCGCGAGGCCGGCATGGCGCTGGAGCTGTCCGACGTGGAAGTGGAGCAGGCGTTGCCGCCGGGCTTTGACGTCAGCGGCGATGTGGAAGCCTTCATGGCCCGCCTGCCCGAGGCCGACGGCTGGTTCCGCGACCAGTTCGCGGCCGCCCAGCGTGAAGGCAAGGTGCTGCGCTATGTGGGCTCCATCGAGGGGGGCAAGTGCAAGGTCGCCATCAAGGCGGTCGGCGCCGACGAGCCCCTGTTCAAGGTAAAAGACGGGGAGAACGCGCTCGCCTTCTTCTCCACCTACTACCAGCCCATCCCGCTGGTGCTGCGCGGCTATGGCGCAGGGACCGAAGTGACCGCCGCCGGCGTCTTCGCCGACGTGCTGCGCACCCAGAACTGGAAGCAGGAGCTGTAACATGAGTTCAGCGATGAACCCCGATTTTGAACAAGATGCCATGGCGCAGGGCGGCAGCGTGGTCGCCTATGCACCGGCCTCCAGCGCCAACCTGAGCGTGGGATTCGATGTACTGGGGGCGGCGCTCGCCCCCGTGGATGGCTCCCTGCTGGGGGATCGCGTCCAGGTCAAATCGGCAGAGGTGCCTTTCGCCCTCTCCTCCGTGGGCCGCTACGCCCACAAGCTGCCGGATGATCCCAAGAAGAACATCCTTTATGACTGCTGGGTCGCCTATGGCGAGGCGCTGGAGAAGCGTGGCCTGGGCCTCAAGCCGCTGGAGATGGTGCTGGAGAAGAACCTGCCGGTGGGCTCGGGTCTGGGCTCCAGCGCCTGCAGCGTGGTGGCGGCGCTGGAAGGGCTCAACGCCTTCCACGGCGCGCCCCTCAATGAACACGACATGCTGCTGCTGATGGGGGAGATGGAAGGCAAGATTTCCGGCTCCGTTCACTACGACAACGTGGCTCCCTGTTATCTCGGCGGTATGCAGCTGGTGCTGGAAGAGCACGGCGTCATCAGCCAGGGCATACCGGTGTTCGAGCAGTGGTACTGGGTGGTCTGCTACCCGGGCACAGTCGTCTCCACCGCCGCCGCCCGCGCCATCCTGCCCGCGCAGTATCGCCGTCAGGATTGCCTCACCTACGGTCGCCGCCTGGCGGCCTTCGTGCACGCCAGCTACACAGGACAAGAGGGGCTGGCGGCCAGCGTATTGAAGGACGTGATCGCCGAGCCCTACCGTGCGGCGCTCATTGAAGGCTTCAACGAGGTGCGGGCCCAGGGCGCCCAGAACGGGGCACTCGCCACCGGCATCTCGGGCTCCGGTCCCACCGTGTTCGTGGTGATGAAGGATCTGGCCCAGGCCGAACGGATGAAAGAGTGGATGGAGGCGCACTTCGTGCGCAATGAAGATGGATTTGCCCGGGTCTGCAAAGTAGACATCGAAGGGGCACGGGTAACAGGAAGCGAGCTATGAATCTTTACAATATCAAGGACAAGAGTGAACAGGTCAGCTTTGCCCAGGCGGTGCGCCAGGGTCTGGGTCGCGAGCAGGGGCTCTTCTTCCCCGAAACCATCGCACCCCTGACCGAGGTTGATGCCCTGCTGGACTTGCCGCTGGCCGAGCGCTCCGCGCGCATCATCAGCCACCTGCTGGGGGACGAAGTGCCCAAGCCTAAGGTGAGCGAGCTGATCAATGCCGCCTTCACCTTCCCGGCGCCGCTGGTGAAGCTGAAAGACGGCACCTATGCCCTCGAGCTGTTCCACGGCCCGACCCTGGCGTTCAAGGACTTCGGCGGTCGCTTTATGGCCCAGTGCCTCGCGACCTTCCGCACCAACGACAAGATCACTATCCTCACCGCCACCTCGGGCGACACCGGCGCCGCCGTGGCCCACGCCTTCTACGGGCTGGAGGGGATTGAGGTGGTCATCCTCTACCCCAAGGGCAAGATCAGCCCCTTGCAGGAGGCGCTGTTCTGCACCCTCGGCGGCAACATCCGCACCATCGCCATCGACGGCGACTTCGATGCCTGTCAGGCGCTGGTCAAAGATGCCTTCGACGACGAGGGGCTCAAGACCGCCATCGGCCTCAACTCCGCCAACTCCATCAACATCAGCCGCCTGCTGGCCCAGGTCTGCTACTACTTCGAGGCGGTGGCCCAACTGCCCAAGGGCGATCGTGCCAAGGCGGTCATCAGCGTGCCGTCCGGCAACTTCGGCAACCTCACTGCGGGTCTCATCGCCAAGGCGCTGGGGCTGCCGGTGAAGCGCTTCATCGCCGCCACCAATGCCAACGACACAGTGCCGCGCTACTTGAAAACCGGCAGCTGGGAGCCACACCAGACGGTGGCAACGCTGTCCAATGCCATGGACGTGAGCCGCCCCAACAACTGGCCGCGCGTGGAAGAGCTGTGCCGCCGCGAAGGTTGGGCGCTGGAAACCTTGGGGTCTGGCATGCGCAGCGATGCCGAGACTCGCGATGCCCTTAAACGCCTGCACCAGCTCGATTACCTGTGCGAGCCTCACGGCGCCATCGCCTGGGATCTGCTGAATGAGCAGCTCGCCGAGGACGAAGTAGGGGTCTTCCTCTGCACCGCTCATCCCGCCAAGTTCAAGGAGTCGGTGGACGAGATCCTGGGTCTGGATGTGCCGCTGCCGGGCCCGCTCGCCAAGCACGCCGCCCTGCCGCTGCTCTCACACAACCTGCCCGCCGACTTTGGCCGCCTCAAGGCCTTCCTGCTCGGTTAAGCCGCCATGAGACGCTGAAGATCCCCCGCTTTTATATCGAGAGCGGGGGATTTTTTATGTCCGGTATAGGGCGGGGAAACCCGCATTGGATTAAGCACCATTTCACGATCAGAGCGTGAGCAGATCCTAAGGAGCACTGTATGAGCCAACATCCCCTTCGCACATTGATCGAGACCTGCGACGCAGCCATCTCCCGGCGCGACTTCGACGCCCTGATGGCCTTCTATGCAGAGGACGCCGCCCTGGTGGTCAAACCCGGCATGGTGGCGCGCGGCATTCCCGCCATCCGCCGCGCCTTCACCGCCATCTCCGATTACTTTGACGGCCGGCTTGAGGTGACCCAGGGAGCCATGGAGGTGATAGAGGGGGCCGACAACGCCCTGGTGATCATGGAGACCCGGCTGCGCTACCCGGACGCGCCAGGCGGCCTGGTGGACGAGACCCGCCGCGCCACCTATGTGTTTCGCAAAGAGCCCGGCGGGCAGTGGCGCTGCACCGTCGACAACTCCTACGGCACTGCGCTGCTGGAGAGTAAATCGGGAGAGAGTAAATCGGAGTAAATCGGCGAGTAAATCGGGACACCCACCTTTTTGACAGCGGCTTAGTCGTGTACTTGGCTTGAGAGGTCACAGCCCAGGGGGTGAGCCATGACCATTGCCCGTTCACGTCAAATCAGCCTGCAAGATACGCCTTACTACCATGTGGTCAGCCGCTGCGTGCGGCGAGCTTTTCTGTGCGGGGAAGATGCCCATTCTGGTCAGAGTTACGAGTATCGTCGCCAGTGGGTGGTCGACAAGCTGGGCCAACTGTCGCGACTGTTTGCCATCGGTATTTGCGCTTATGCGGTGATGAGCAACCACTATCACCTGGTGCTCAAAGTGGAGCCCGACACCGCAGCAAGTTGGAGTGAGCGGGAGGTGGCCGAACGTTGGGCGGCACTGTTCCAGTGGCCGCTATTGGTGCGGCGCTGGTATCAGGGGGAATCCCTGATTGAGCCCGAATGGACTGTGGTGCAACAACTGATAGGGCAGTGGCGGGAGCGGCTTCATTCCATCAGCTGGTTTGTGCGGCTGCTCAATGAAAACCTGGCACGGCAGGCTAATCGGGAAGATAGCTGCAAGGGCCATTTCTGGGAAGGGCGCTTCAAGAGTCAGGCTCTGCTCACCGAATCAGCCCTGCTGGCCTGCATGGCCTACGTTGATCTCAACCCGATACGGGCGGCATTGGCGGACCGACCTGAGGAGAGCGATTACACCAGCATCAAGCAACGCTTTGAGGGAGAGCAACCAGACGCGCCATTGCCACCTTTGTTGCTGCCATTCGCAAGCCAAGCCCAACCGGAGGGCCTGCCTTATGCCTTTATCGATTATCTAATGCTGGTGGATTGGACAGGTCGCGCGATAAGAGCTGACAAGAGGGGTTATATTCCTGCTCACCTGGCTCCCATTCTGGCGCGATTGGGCCTTGATGGTGCCCGTTGGTTGAAACAAGTGACACTGTTCAGGCGCCAGGGCATCAGAGTGGTGGGTGACAGGGAGCATTGCCAGCGCTTTGCGCAGCACTGTGGGCAGCAACGATGTCACCAGCCGCCTTGTTAATCCGTTAGATCCCGTTTTACCCCCCTTGGCATTTGTTTGGTGTTAGGCATTACCACGTCTGAACACGCGCTCACCACGTCTGAACACGTGGCCCGCCAAGTAAAAATCGCTTGCTTGCCCGATCTCTAGGGAAGGTGCGAATAAGCGGGGAAATTCTTCTCGGCTGACTCAGTCATTTCATTTTTTCAGTTTGAGCCGATCTTTTCTCCCGTAAATGCCTTGAATCAGCCTA
>NZ_CDBZ01000052.1:0-355 GCF_000819985.1 Aeromonas media
CGCCCCCGCCTACCTGGCGCGCAAGGGAACGCCGCGCACCCCGGCAGATCTGGCCGCGCACGACTGGCTCTGCGGCGACATGCTGGGGAGCGGCTTGCTGCTCCTTGACGAAAAGGGGGGCGAGCACAGGGTGAGGTGCAAACCCAGGGTGCAATGCAACAACGTGCTGCCCCTGCGCCAGTTTGCCCTGGCGGGGCAGGGGATCTCCCTGCAACCCGAGGGGGAAGTTGCTGAGGATCTCGCCCAGGGCCGCCTGCTCGCCTTGCTGCCAGGCTTTCGGGTGCCGCCCATGGAGATCCACGCCATCACCCCCCAGCGGGAGATCCCGGAGAAGGTGCGCCGGGTGATCACCGCC
>NZ_CDBZ01000052.1:624-981 GCF_000819985.1 Aeromonas media
GCGCAGCCATTTCGCCGAGCCCGGGGGGACGGCGCGCCCCATGTAGCGCCGACCAAAAGCAGAGGGCAGCCCGTTGGCTGCCCTCCGTCTATTGCAATTATCCCGGCGCTACTTCATGTAGAGGCCGCCGTTGATGGCCAGGGTCTCCCCCGTGATATAGGCGCCTGCTTCGCTGGCGAGGAAGGCCACGGCGGCGGCAATCTCTTCCGGTTTGGCGAGGCGGCGCATGGGAATGTCGGCCTTGATGCTGTCTAGGATGTCGCTGCGGATCGCCTCCACCATGGGGGTGGCGGTGTAGCCGGGGGCGATGGCGTTGACCGTGACCCCGAAGCGGGCGCCTTCCGCCGCCAGCGCCTT
>NZ_CDBZ01000052.1:1156-2145 GCF_000819985.1 Aeromonas media
CCTTCCGCCGCCAGCGCCTTGGTGAAGCCCAGCATGCCTGCCTTGGCCGCCGAGTAGTTGACCTGACCGAACTGCCCCTTCTGGCCGTTGACCGAGGAGATGTTGATGATGCGGGCATCGCGCTGCTCGCACATGGCGTCGAACAGCGGCTGGGTCACGTTGTAGAGGCTGCACAGATTGGTGTGGATCACCTCGAACCACTGATCCGGCACCATCCGCTTGAAGGCCCCATCCCGGGTGATGCCGGCGTTGTTGACCAGCACGTCCACCCGGCCCTCTTCCTGCAGCAGGCGGCCCAGGGTCTCGCGGCACATGGCGGTGTCGGCCACATCCAGCGCCAGCAGCCGCACCCGATCCGGCTGATACCCCTGCTCCTGGTACCACTCCCGTGCAGCGGCGGCATTGACGCTGGAGTGGGTGGCGATGATGCGATACCCCTGGGCCAGCAAGGCGGTGGTGATGGCGGATCCGATGCCGCCCCGGGCTCCGGTGATCAAGGCAATCTTCTTCATGGTTGCACTCCCTGCAATTTGGCTCGAATGAGAGCCAGATGATCGATGCCAGATAACTGATAAATCTGTTTTCAAACAATCTGACAGAGGAAGGCGTCACTTTTGTGACAAGAGGGAGGGCAGACCCCACCAGAAGGGGGAGGTGGCGCCGCCAGCCCCCTTGCTCCCGGCACGGCGGCCATGTTTAATGTGCACTCCTGAACAGAGGCTGATCCTCTGCAGGCAGAGACCAGCACCCGGCATGACAATCACCACATCTTTCGCACCTTCCGACCCGGCGCCACAGACGCGTCCCCATTTCACCCGCATCGAGCGGGTGCTCGACTACATTCACGCCCACCTGGATCAGCCCCTGTCGCTGGAGCAACTGGCCGAGCAGAGCTGCTGGTCGCGCTGGCAGTTGCAGCGGGTCTTCTTGCACGAGACCGGCCAAACGGTGGCCCACTATGTGCGCGAGCTGAAGCTGAGCCTGGCGGC
>NZ_CDBZ01000052.1:2314-2790 GCF_000819985.1 Aeromonas media
CGCTGCTCTCGAGCCGCCAGCGGGTGCTGGATCTGGCGCTGAACCATGGTTTTGGCTCCGAGGTGAGCTTCAGCCGGGCCTTCAAACAGCACTTTGGCTGCTCGCCCCTGGCCTATCGCAAACGGGGCCTGCGGCTGGGGCTGCGTACCCCCCTGGTACGGGTCCCCATGTCGCTGACCAGTCCCCCCAGGCTGGTGCAGGTGCGGGTGGAGAGCCGGCCGGGATTCACCCTGCACGGCGTCAGGGGGGAGATCCGGGGCCTCTTTGCCGAAGACCCGGACTTTCAGCAGACGGTGCCTGCCATCTGGCGTGCCTGGCGTGAGGCGGGGGGGCTGCCATTGACCAGCGAACTGCTTGGCGTGGTGGACGTCTCGGGGGCGGGGGAGCGGCTGCCTTACTGGGCCGGGGTGGCGGCAGAGGAGGGGACTGAACCCCTGCCCGGGTTGGCGTGCCTTCGGGTTCCATCCCCGGAGTAT
>NZ_CDBZ01000053.1 GCF_000819985.1 Aeromonas media
GGGTCATGGGTAATCAGGTTTTTTATTGCAAAATAAACGAATGCATTTTGATAGCTCATTATCCATGTCATCCATCAAAAGTGAAAACCAGTGCGGTGCAGAAAACAGTGTAGCGGTCAGTTTGTCCCATGTGTTTAAAAATTCATGATAAGGAGATCTCTCCTGCTCAAAATCAATGAATTTTTCAAGCAGCTGTACTTGATTTTTATCGTATTCCCTTTTGTGACGTTCAGCAATTTTCAGAAGCAATTGAAGTATGGTCATCGCTGTCTTTGCTTGCGGGACATGTGATATCGGGGATTCATTCATGTCGGTTCTCTCATTTGTAATGGATTAAACCAGAGGGAGAGGGCTTGGATGACATTCCCCTGTAGGTCTTCAGCTAGCATGGGATACAGGGGAATACTGATGATGGTCTGATAAAAATCTCGTGAAGATTCCACACCGGCTCCGGACCCCGCTTGATGGTACGGTTGAGAAAATATCGGCATATAGTGCACATTCACCCCGATATCCGTTGCTCTTAGTCGCTCAAACAGAGTTTTTCTCTTTTCTGCCGATATTTTGATAACAAACAAGTGCCAAGCGCTGAGGCGATCATCTCGATTGGCCAGTACCCCTATGTTTAGTTCGGGTAGTTCAACCTGATAGCGGGCGGCAATTGTTCGGCGTTTATCCAAAAACTCGTCCAGATTTGCCATCTGACTTAACCCCAGCGCAGCCTGAATATCGGTCATGCGATAGTTGAATCCCAACAACTGCTGCTCGTAGTACCAAGGGCCGTCCGGCTCATTGATGAAGTCGGCCGGATCCCGGGTGATGCCGTGGCTGCGCAGCATACTCATGGTTTTGGCGAGCGCAGGGTCATTGGTCATGGCCATGCCGCCTTCGCCTGTGGTGATGATCTTAACCGGATGGAAGCTGAAGACAGTGATGTCGCTGTAGCGGCCTTTGCCGGTAGGTTCGCCGTGATAGCGGGCGCCGAGGGCATGGCAGGCATCCTCTATGATACGAAAACCATATTGTTGCCCAAGGCGGTGTATCTCTTTCAAATCGCAGGGCAAGCCAGCGAAGTGTACCGGAATGACCACCTTGGGCAGGCATCCCTCCGCCTTGGCGACAATCAGTTTGCGTTCCAGCTCTAGTGTGCACATATTGCCGGTATCCGGCTCGATGTCGACGAAGTCGACTTGGGCTCCGCAATAGAGAGCGCAGTTGGCCGAGGCGACAAAGCTGATGGGGGAGGTCCAGACCCAGTCACCCGGGCCGATACCCAGTGCCAGACAGGCGATATGCAGGGCGGCCGTACCTGAGTTGACTGCCACTCCGAAGTTGGCGCCGCAATAATCGGCTACCACCTGTTCGAAGCGGGGAACGACCGGGCCCTGAGTCAGGAAATCGGATCTCAAGACATCTACCACGGCTTCAATATCCGCCTCGCTTACAGACTGCCTGCCGTACGGGATCATTCCATGACCACCTTATCATTCAACGCTTTTAGCTGGGCTACCGTCAGGAAGTCGCTGTTGTTGCGGGAGTCATACTCGAAGCCCTGCTCGACAATGCATCCCTTTTCGCCTGTCGCTGTGACTGAGAAGTCATTGTTGCGATTATTGAAATTGATGGTGGGGCCGATGATGAAGAAATTGTCGAACTCAAAGGTGTGGTAGGAGTCGTCGGAAGGGCACATCACCTCATGCAACTTCTCACCAGGGCGAATACCTATAACTTCCTGGGCCAGCTGAGGCGCCATGGCGGTAGCCAGGTCGGTGATGCGTACCGAGGGCAGCTTGGGCACGAAGATCTCGCCCCCCTTCATCCTCGGGAAGTTATTTATCACAAAATCCACTCCCTGCTGCAGGGTGATCCAGAAACGGGTCATCTCGGTATGGGTAATGGGGAGTGTGCTTGCACCCTGGTCTATTCGTTTTTGGAAGAAGGGCACCACAGAGCCGCGTGAACCCACCACGTTGCCATAGCGTACCACCGCGAAGCGGGTCGGATCTTGGCCCGCAATGTTGTTGGCCGCAACGAACAGTTTGTCGGAAGCCAGCTTGGTGGCGCCGTACAGGTTGATGGGGTTGGCGGCCTTGTCGGTGGATAGAGCAATCACCTTTTTGACCTGATTGAGCAGGGCTGCCTGGATGACGTTCTCAGCCCCATGAATGTTGGTCTTGATGCACTCCATGGGGTTGTATTCGGCGGCGGGCACCTGCTTGAGAGCGGCCGCATGTACGACGTAATCGACGCCGCGCATTGCCATGGTCAGCCGGTTCGCATCCCGAACATCGCCGATGAAGTAGCGCATGCAGGGAGCGTTGAACTCCTGCTGCATTTCGAATTGCTTGAGCTCGTCGCGCGAGTAAACGATCAGGCGACGGGGCTCATAACGCTCCAGTATGGTCTTGATAAAGAGCTTGCCGAAAGAGCCTGTGCCACCGGTGATCAGGATCGTTTTCTCATTGAACATAGTGAGCATCTCATTAAAAACATTGATGAATCATATACTAACAAATCAGATTCTAGAGTCTTGCAAGAAGAATGTGATCGGCCGAGAAAATGCTGGTTTTACAGATATCGACTCTTGCGGCGAGAAACTTGAACCCTATCTGCTGTCTTGAACGTGATTGGTCTGCCTATCAGCTTGTATTCCCGTATGTGCAACCTCGATCGCCTCACACAGCTGCTCCACAGCATTGAGGGCCCGCGGGGTGAAGCGGTGCAGCTCATCGGGGTTGATGAGAACGAGCCGCTGCTGCCTGACGGCATCCAGCATGGGCCACTGATGCCAGTGGGCCAGCACGGCGGGATCCCGGCTACCGGCCAGGATGAGATCCGGGTTGGCCTTTATCACCTGCTCCAGCCCGACCTGGGGATAGGGGGAGCTGGCATCGGCCATGATATTGCGGCCACCGCAGAGCCTGATGGCGTGGCCCGGCCAGGTCGAGTCATTGACGCTGGTGAGGGGCGGATACCAGAGCTGATAGAAGACCGAGACCGGTTTGGGCTTGCCGTAGCGCTGCTTCAGGGCATCGAGCCTGGCCAGATAGGCGTCGGCCTGCTGGTCGGCCTTCTGCCGGGTGCCGAGCAGGCGCCCCAGGCTGCGCATCTCGTCGGCCAGGGAGGCAAAGTCGGTGGGCTCCGAGTAGAAGACGGGGATGCCGAGCTTCTCGACGGGGGCCAGCATGCGGGACTGGGCCGAGCGCCAGGCCACCACCAGATCCGGCTTCTGGGCCAGCAGGGCCTCCAGGTTGATGCTGCGATAGTTGGCGACCCGTGGCAGGGGCGCCACCTCGGGGGGGAAATCGGAGGCATCGTCGGCTGCGACGATGCGATCCCCGGCCCCCATGTCGTACAGCAGCTCGGTCAGGTGAGGCGTGAGGCTGATGATGCGCTGCGGAGTGGTCGCCGCGCCGGACAGGGGCCAGCCGAGCAGGCACAGCAACAGGCAGAGGGCGCGAAGTGGGAAGCGGTCAGCCATGAGTCAGTGCCATCAGGGTCAGGATCAGCGAGAGCCCGAGCCAGCCCCAGCCGATCAGCAGCAGGCGCTGGAGCAGGCGCCGAGGCAGGGTGGCGTCGGGCTCGCTCCCATCGCCCAGCACCGGGAGGCGTACCAGCTGGCCCTGATAGTAGCGGGGACCCCCGAGGCGGCTGCCCGTGCTCTGTGCCAGCAGGCTGAGCAAGACGCCCATGGCCGGATAGGGCCAGCGCAGGGCAAGGCGCAGCTTGCCCCCAAGCTGGCGCAACCGGGTCAGCGCGAGGGGGAGCGACAGCAGCAGTATGGCGGGGGCGCAGAGCCCCTGATAGAGCGCACTGGCGGCGCGGCCGAAGTGGACGAACTCGGCCTGCTTCGGGCTCCAGGCCTGATTCATCAGCTGGGCTAGGCGCCAGAGCAGGGCCCCTTGCACCCCGGCCATGGCAAAGCCCAGCAGGGGGCCGGCCCACTGCCCCACGAGGCGCAGCACGCAGGTCTCGCTCACCGCCTTGTTCAATCCCATTACCGACAGGGCGCCCGTCTCTCGTCTGAGCCAGCTCGCTGCCTGCAACCTCGCCACCACCAGCGTCTCCTGGGTTGCCAGGGCGCGACTCGCCTGGGCGAGCTCCCGCAGCGGGCGTGATTCCAGCATCAGCAGCAGGAACAGCAGGTCGAACAGGGGTTCAGACAGGGAGAGGTTGCGCACCGCCCAGAGGCCGGCGGCGCAGGGCACCCAGACCACCAGCAGGGCCAGCAGCCCCGCCTGACGTTGCTGACCGGGCGAACCGTCCGGGCGATACACCTTGTGGCCGAGGCGGGTCAGCAGCGGCACGGCTGCGCCGGGCCTGAAACGCGCGGGCCAGGGCAGCACGGCCTCCAGCAGGGCGGCGCCCACCATGATGGCCGCCGTCGTCGAGGCGAGGGCGGTCATCAGGGCATCCCAGGAGGGGGCGTCGATCACAGCTTGCCGAGTAGCGCGATGATCACCTCGGCGGAGTGTTGACCCGCCACCTCGATGAAGGCATCGAAGGATTCCACCTGCTCCTTGCCGGCGATGTCGGACATGGCGCGCACCACCAGATAGGGCACCTTGAACATGTGGCATACCTGGCCGATGGCGGCCCCTTCCATCTCGACTGCCAACATTTGCGGGAAGTCGGCGCGGGCTTTGGCGATGGCGTCCGGCTTGCACATGAACTGATCGCCGGTGCAGATGAGGCCGACCTTGGTCTGGTGCTTGCCTTGCTCGGCGATGCAGGCCTGGGCCAGGGTGATGAGCTTGTCATCGCAGGGGAAGGTGGCGGGCTGCTGGGCCATCTGACCCATCTCGTAACCGAAGGCGGTCACGTCCACGTCGTGGAAACGCATCTCGCTGGCGATCACCACGTCTCCGATGTGCAGGTCCTGGGCAAAGCCGCCGGCGGAGCCGGTGTTGATGACGCAATCGGGGGCAAATTTTTCCAGCAGCAGGCTGGTGGCGACGCTGGCGGCAACCTTGCCGATGCCGGAGCGGGTCAGGATCACCTCTTTACCGGCCAGACGGCCCTGATAGAACTCGCAACCGCCCAGTTGCAGGGTGGTGGGTTCACTCAGCTGGCTGCGCAGCAGGGCAACTTCCTGCTCCATGGCGCCGATAATACCTACTTTCATCATCTACCTCGTTTCTCAGATCTTGTGCGGGCCCGGCCACACGCCGGGTAGCGGTGCCGAAAAAGTTGGCGGGGATGATAGCAAAAGATAACGGCGGCGCCGAGCGCCGCCGTTCGAATCAAGAGGGTAGGGGATTTCCGATTAACCCAGTGCCGTATCCAGGGTCATCATCAGTGCAAAGCCTGCCATCAGACCCAGGGTGGCGTGGGTCTGGTGGCCGTTGCGGTGGGTTTCGGGGATCACCTCGTGGGAGACCACGAACAGCATGGCCCCTGCCGCGAGCCCCAGGCCAATGGGGTAGGCGATGGCCATGCCGCTGGCGAGCCCGACCCCGAGCAGGGCGCCAAGCGGTTCCAGCAGGCCGCTGCCGATGGCCACCAGCACGGCCACCGAGGGACGAAAGCCGGCGGCGCACATGGCGAGCGCCACCGCCAGCCCCTCGGGGATATCCTGCAGGGCGATGGCGGTGGTGAGCGGCAGCCCCACCGCCATGTCCCCCTGGGAGAAGCTGACCCCGATGGCCATGCCTTCCGGCAGGTTGTGCAGGGCGATGGCAAACACGAACAGCCAGACCCGGGAGCAGCTCTCGTGGCCGGGGCCGCAGGGGCCTGTCTTGTCGTGCTCATGGGGGGTGAACTGATCCAGCCCCAGCATCAGCAAGACCCCTAGGGTCATGCCAGCCACCACCACGGCGGCGGCGAGAAAGCCGTCGCCGGTGATCCCCTCGGCTGCCTCCAGTCCCGGCAGCAGCAGGGAGAAGGCGCTGGCCGCCAGCATCATGCCGGCGGCAAAGCCCAGCATGGCGTCTTCCACCCGCTGGGGAACAGATCGCAGGAACAGGGCGGGCAGGGCGCCAAGCGCCGTGGCGGCAAACCCGGCGGCGCCGCCGATAAGGCCATAACGCACCCCGGGGCTGATGTCACCGGCCGCCAGCATGACGAGGCTCTGCAACAGGAGCAGCAGCACGGCGGCCAGGGCGAGCAGCAGCCCCAGGGCGACGAGGGGGCGCTCCGCTATCTGCTCGCGCAGTTGGACTGACCAGGAGGGGCTGAGGGTCGACGCGTTATCCATGGGGCCTCGGAGAACTGTGGTTGGGAGAGACGAGAGCGCCATTACATAACCTGGCCTCCCGTTTGTCCATGATGGCGGGGCGATTGGGGCAATCGGCTCAAGTTTGTGGTCATCCGGTCGCTCTTGTATCCCGGGCACATGCCAAATGACATGGCCCTGTACAACACGAGAGGGATGAGCGAGGGCGGCAGCTGTGATAGGGTGCGCGCCTGCGAACGCTCTTCCCCGCTTGTTCGCGTTGTTTTATTTTCCCGTCAGGAGTCTCGGGTCACCGTTTACACGGATGTGATCGCCACAGTGCACCTGCTTATCAGCAGTCGAGGATCGCCAGTCAACATGTTTTACAAGAACCTCTCCATCGGCAAGAAGATTGCCGTGGTCTTTGCGGTTATCGCCGCCATCAACGTGATATTCGGTCTTTTTCTCGCCAGCGAACGGCGAACAGCGTGGCATGCGGGATCGGGTGCTGAATTTCACCGATTCCACCCTGCTGGCGCAGGGGCTCAAGGATCAGGCCTGGGATGAGCTGTTTCGCTCCAACGGGAGCTACACCGAGCCGGGCCGCAACGTGGCGCGGATCAACGAGTCTTCCAACGAGGTGGCGACCGGTGCCGATCACACCACCCGCGCCTGCCTGGAGCTGAGCCAGCTGGCGGCGAGCCTGCGCCAGACCATAGGCCGCTTCCGCCTCGCCTGATGGTGGACGGCTGGCAGAGTACCAACAAAAACGGGGCCCCAGGGCCCCGTTTGCTATGTCACCGCGAGGGCGCCGGTCTGGCTCAGACGCCGAGGCCGGTTCCTGTGTCTTTCTTGGCGATCAGCTCAATCTTGTAACCGTCCGGGTCTTCCACGAAGGCGATGACAGTGGTGCCACCCTTGACCGGGCCCGGCTCGCGGGTGATCTTGGCGCCGGCGGCGCGCAGGGCGTCGCAGGTGCCATAGATGTCGTCCGCTTCCAGGGCGATGTGACCGTAGGCGGAGCCCAGCTCGTACTCGCTCACACCCCAGTTGTAGGTGAGTTCTATGACGGCCTCATCCTTCTCGTCACCGTAACCGACGAAGGCCAGAGTGTACTTGTATTCGCTGTTCTCGCTCTTGCGCAGCAGTGTCATGCCCAGCACGCGGGTGTAGAAGTCGATGGAGCGTTGCAGGTCGCCGACGCGCAGCATGGTATGCAGAATTCTCATTGCTCAATTCTCCGGGTTGGTGATTGGTACTGCTTTCTATCTAGGTCTTGAGGTCGGACTGTGAACGGACAGAAGGTCGTTCAGCTCTGGGGGTAGACCTTTTCTTTGTACTCGCACAGGTCTTCAATGATACAGGAGCCACAGCGTGGCTTGCGCGCCAGACAGGTGTAGCGCCCGTGCAGGATGAGCCAGTGGTGCACATCCAGCTTGAACTCGGCGGGCACCACCTTCAGCAGCTTCTCTTCGACCTGATCCACGTTCTTGCCCACCGCGAAGCCGGTGCGATTCGACACCCGGAAGATATGGGTATCGACCGCTATGGTGGGCCAGCCGAAGGCGGTGTTGAGCACCACGTTGGCGGTCTTGCGGCCCACCCCCGGCAGGGCTTCCAGTGCCTCGCGATTTTCCGGCACCTCGCCGCCGTGTCTCTCCAGCAGGATGGCGCAGGTCTTGATGACGTTCTCGGCCTTGGTGTTGAACAGGCCAATGGTCTTGATGTACTCCTTCACGCCGTCCACCCCGAGAGCCAGCATGGCGGCCGGGGTATTGGCCACCGGATAGAGCTTGTCGGTGGCCTTGTTGACGCTGACATCGGTCGCCTGGGCCGACAGCAGCACGGCGATCAGCAGCTCGAACGGCGAGCTGAAGTTGAGTTCGGTGGTGGGGTGCGGGTTGTTCTCCCGCAGCCGCTCCAGTATCTCTCTGCGTTTTTGGTTATTCATCGCGTCTCATGTCTGTCTTGGTGCCAGCCCTCAGAGCTGGGTGGTGCGGGCACCGGCTGCGGGCAGGCTGCAGTGCGCCTTGTCGGCACGCTGTTTGCGGCCCATCCAGTCGTTGATGGCGTTCTTGCCGGCTATGAGCAGCCCCAGGCCGATGAAGCCCCCCGGCGGCAAAATGGCCAGCAGCAGGCTGGTATCGGCGTGGAACAGCTCGATGCGCAGGGACTTGGCCCAGTCCCCCAGCAGCAGGTCGGCGCCGTCGAACAGGGTGCCCATGCCGATGATCTCACGCAGGCCCCCCAGCAACAGCAGCACCAGGGTGAACCCCAGCCCCATCATGAAGCCGTCGATGGCCGCCAGCAGGGGAGGGTTCTTGGAGGCATAAGCCTCGGCCCGGCCTATGATGACGCAGTTGGTGACGATGAGGGCGATGAAGATGCCGAGCGCCTGATAGAGGCCATAGGTGTAGGCGTTCATCAATAGCTGCACGCTGGTCACCAGGGCCGCGATGATCATCACGTAGACCGGGATGCGGATGTCCTTGGGCACCCAGTTGCGCACCAGGGAGACGGCCAGGTTGGAGCAGACCAGCACCACCATGGTCGCAAGACCCAGCCCCAGGGCATTGGTAAAGGTGGAGGAGACCGCCAGGGTCGGGCAGAGCCCCAGCACCTGCACCAGGGAAGGGTTGTTCTTCCACAGTCCCTGCAGCATCAGCTCCTTGAGTTCCTCGCGGCGGCTGTTGCCCTCATCGGCCGGGCTATGGCCGTCAATCACATCAACTTGTTCCATTGCTTGTTCCGTTGTATGCGCCATATGGGGCTCCGGTGTCAGGGTGTGGTGTCACAGGAGGGGGCCTCTTGCAGCAGCTCAGGGTGCTCCTGCTGCAGCAGCAGCAGATTCTTCACCGCCTTGACCACGGCACGCGGGGTGATGGTGGCGCCGGTGAAGGCGTCAAATTCGCCGCCATCCTTTTTCACCGCCCAGCTTGCCGCGTTCTCCTTGGTGAGGAACTTGCCGACGAAGCTCTCTATCCAGCTCGATTTCTTCAGCTCTATCTTGTCGCCAAGACCCGGGGTTTCCTTGTGAGCCAGCACCCGCACTGCGCTGATGGCGCCGCTGGCATCGGTGCCGACCACCATGCGAATGGCACCACTGTAGCCGTCGGGGGCCACGGTTTCCAGCGCATAGCCGGTGTGCTCCCCCTTGAGGGTGGCGGTGTAGAGCGGCATGGGCTGATCGCTGCCCAGGTACTCGCGGCTGGTGACCAGCCTGCAGCTGGCCACCAGATCGTTGTCATAGCTCCCCGCCGGCAGCAGGGCCTCCAGGGTGCGCAGCTTCTCCAGCTGCTGCTGGTGGGCGATGCGATCCCGGGTCAGCTCGTTGGTCAGCACCACCATGGCGGTGCAGGCCAGGGCGAACAGGGCCAGGGTGACGCCGTTTTTGCGCATGCTCTTTAACATGGGAAGGCTCCTGAGAGTGAGATGTGCGCGATGATCATTTGCGACGATCCCCATAGACCTTGGGACGGGTCAGGCTGTCGATGAGTGGCACGCAGAGGTTGGCCAGCAACACGGCGAAGGCGAAGGCGTCCGGGTAGCCGCCGAAGCGACGAATGAGGTAGACCAGCACGCCGATCAGCACGCCGTAGATGAGGCGACCCCTGGCCGTGGTGCTGGCGCTCACCGGATCGGTGGCGATGAAGAAGGCCCCCAGCATGGTGGCGCCGCTGAACAGGTGCAGCATGGGGGTGGCGGTAGCGTCCGGCGTGGCCAGATAACCCAGGGTGGCAGAGAGCAGCAGGGCCCCCAGCACGGCGGTGGGAATGCGCCAGTTGATCACCTTCTGCTGCAGCAGGAAGAGGCCACCCAGCAGGTAGCCGAGGTTGACCCAGCTCCAGCCAATCCCGCCCCAACCCTCGAACACGGCGTGAGTCATCACTTCGCTGGCGGTGAGCCCCTGGGTCAGGCCCGTCTTCAGGGTGTCGAGGGGGGTAGCCATGGTCAGGCCATCCACCCCCTGCTTGAGCTGCGCCAGGCTGTAGCCGTCCAGGCTGAAGCCGGTGAAGATCACCGAGACGGCGTCCCCAAAGTCGACCCCGTAGGCGGCGATGCTGGAGGGGGGCAGCCAGCTGGTCATCTGGACCGGGAAGGAGACCAGCAGCAGCACATAGGCCACCATGGCCGGGTTGAACAGGTTCTGACCGAGCCCGCCATAGAGGTGCTTGGCGATGATGATGGCAAAGGCGGTGCCCAGTACCAGCATCCACCAGGGCAGCAGGGGGGGCAGGGAGAGACCTATCAGCACGGCGGTGAGGGCCGCACTGCCGTCCAGCAGGGCCGGTTTGACAGGGCGGCCGCGCAGGCGCAGGACCAGGGCCTCGCAGCCGAGGGCCGTCACCAGGGCCAGCAGGATCTGGATCAGGGTCCCCCAGCCGAAGAACCAGGTCTGGGCCAGGAAGCCGGGCAGACAGGCCAGGATCACCAGCAGCATCAGGGTCTGGGTCTGTCTGCGGTTATGGGCGAAGGGCGCACTCGCGAGATTGAACATGGATCAGTGGCTCTTGTCGGTCGAAGGGGATGGAGTGTGCGCCGCGGCGTCGGCCGCCAGCTTCTTGGCCTTGGCACGGGCGATGGCGGCGGCGATGGCCGCCTTCTTGGGGTCGACCTCGGGGGCGGACTCAGCCACTGGCTCGCCCGGAGTAACCTGCGTGTCGCTCACAGCGGGGACTGGCACGACCTCGGCGGCGGCCGCCAGCTTCCTGGCTTTGGCGCGGGCGATGGCGGCGGCAATGGCCGCCTTCTTGGGGTCGACCTCGGGGGCGG